>NZ_DJHW01000050.1:0-19917 GCF_002433295.1 Pseudoalteromonas sp. UBA6610
TTTAGCCCCTGAAAATGATTAAGTACTATTGCGGATTGGTATTATACGGATGAGTTTTAAGCCAGTGCTCGGCTATTTGCTCGCGCGTGGCAAACCACACTTGCTCATGCGATTTAGCATATTCTAAAAACCGTGCAAGGGCTTTAATGCGCCCTGGGCGGCCAATTAAGCGACAATGCAGCCCTATCGACATCATTTTAGGGGCGTTTTCACCTTGTGGGTCGCCTTCTTCATAAAGCGTATCAAAGGCATCTTTTAAATAATTATAAAACTGATCGCCGGCATTAAAGCCTTGCACTGCAGCAAAGCGCATGTCGTTTACATCAAGCGTGTAGGGCACTATTAGCTGTGGCTTACCTTCTTTAATGCTGTAAAAGGGTAAGTCGTCGCTGTAATCGTCGGCATCATATAAAAACGAGCCATTTTCTACCACAAGGGCTGCTGTGTTAGGGCTTGTGCGCCCGGTGTACCAGCCTGTGGGCTTTTTACCGGTAAGCGTTTGAATGATTTCAATGGCTTTTTGCATGTGCTCGCGCTCGGTTTGTTTATCTATATGTTGATAATTAATCCAGCGCAGGCCGTGGCTTGCAATTTCGTGCCCAGCCTCAACAAAGGCTTTAGCTATATCGGGGTGGCGCTCAAGGGCCATTGCCACAGCAAAAATGGTGACCGGTATATCGTATTTTTTAAAGAGTTTAAGTAAGCGCCACACGCCTGCGCGCGAGCCATATTCGTAAATAGACTCCATGCTTATGTGGCGGTCTTCTACATGCGGGGCGCTGACTATTTCAGATAAAAATGTTTCGGCCGCTGCATCACCATGCAGTACACAGTTTTCACCGCCTTCTTCGTAATTTAACACTACTTGCACGGCTATACGGGCTTTATTAGGCCAATTGGCATGCGGAGTGTGTGCACCATAACCAATTAAATCGCGCGGGTAGTGTTTAAATTGCTCGCTCATGTTACTGCTCCTTTTTTACTGCGCTAAGCCAAGTGCCAAGCATTTCACGCTCTGCATCAGTCATTTTGGTCATGTTAGCCAAGGGCATATCTTTGGTAATAACGGCGCGAGTATGAATAAGTGCACTGGCTTTTTTTACATCAGCAAGTGAGTCGAGCTTAAAGCCGAGCGGCGCGGTTTGAAAAAGCTTCGATGTAGGGGTTTCACTGTGGCACTGTGTGCAGTGTTTATTAATAATATCCCACGCTTGTGCATCGCTTATACTTGCTTGTAGCTCATTATTCGCGTTTACAGAACTACTTGGCCACGGTGCTATGGCTAGCATTAACGCAAAAAACGCGGCAATACCGCTTATTAGTACTGAAGGCTTATTAACACCTTGGTGCTTTAAGTTAAAAAAGTGGCGTATCCACATACCAATAATAAAAAAGCCAATAAGCACTAACCAACCAAACTCATGGCTATAGGTATACGAAAAATGGTTACTTAGCATAATAAAAATAACTGGTAGGGTGGCGTAGTTATTATGTACTGAGCACTGCTTTGCTTTTAAGCCCGGCGCTGAATCAGGAATGCGCCCAGCTTCTACTTCGCTTACCATGTAGCGCTGTGCAGGCATAATAATGTGATATACATTACCGGCCATACAGGTACCAATTAATGCACCAACATGAATGTACACCGCGCGGTCACTAAATAGCTGATCAACCCCATACGTCCATAACGCTAAAAAGCCTACACCTAGGGCAATAAATGCCTTGCCGTTTTCAACAAGCGGGCTTTTACACAATAACCGATAAACACCATAGCCTAAGCCTATAAAACCAAGTGATGCACCAATAGCTGCAAACTTACTGAGCTCACTTTTACTGGCATCGAGTAAATACACATCTGCGCCCACATAATATAACAGCGTAAATAACAGCGCGCCGCTGATCCAGGTTGTGTAGGCCTCCCATTTAAACCAATGTAGGGTAGAGGGCATTTGTTCTGGGCCATTTTGATACTTAGCCACTTCGTAAAAGCCGCCGCCATGAATAGCCCATAAATCGCCTTTTATGCCTTTATCTTGTTTCCATTGTGGCGGTGTTTGTAAGTTATTATCAAGCCACACAAAATAAAATGAGGCGCCTATCCACGCTATACCTGCTACCACGTGAAAGTATCTAAACACCAAATGAGCAAGCTCAAATAAATAGTTTTCCATCGGGTTATGCCTCTTCTAAATCGGGTGTGGGTGTGGCTGCAAACTGGGCTTGTTGGTCGCGTTTATACACGCTTTTACCCATAATGTAGGTTTGTTCAATACAGCGGTCGTCGCCTAGCATCATCATGGCAAAAAGCTGTTCGTGAAGGGTTTTGGCATGGCCAATTCTGAATTTTAAAAACGAGGTGGCCGCGTAATCCATTACAATAAAGTCGGCCTCGCAGCCTTCATTAAAGTTACCTATGGTGCCTTCTAAATCAAGGGCACGCGCGCCGCCTAGGGTGGCTAAATAAAACCCTTTAAATGCTGAGAACTTTTGACCCTGTAGCTGCTGAATTTTGTACGCTTCGTTACCTGTTTGTAGCATAGAAAAACTTGTGCCTGCGCCAACATCGGTACCCATACCCACATTTATTCCATGCTCTTCACATCTCTTTAAATTTAAAAGGCCCGAGCCTAAAAATAAGTTAGAGGTAGGGCAGTGCGATATAGCCGCGTTGTTATCGGCAAGGCAGCACAGCTCGCGCTCAGATAAATGAATGCTATGGGCAAATACCGAGCGTTTACGCACCATTTTAGCTTGCTCGTACACGCCTAGGTAATCATCAGCCTCTGGGAATAACCCTTTTACCCATTCGCACTCGTCTTTGTTTTCAGATAAGTGGGTATGCAGGTAGGTGTCGGGGTATTCTTCTAATAATTGAGTACATTTTTGTAGTTGCTCTGGGGTAGATGTGGGTGCAAAACGTGGCGTTACTGCATAGCTTAATCTATCCACATTATGCCATTTTTCTATCAGTGCTTTTGATTGATCGTAACTGGTTTGCGCGCAATCTGATAAATCGTCAGGGCAGTTTCTGTCCATCATCACCTTACCGGCAATCATGCGTAAATTACGTTTTTGTGATTCGTTAAAAAATGCATCTACCGATTGCGGGTGCACAGTACCAAATACCAATGCGGTAGTGGTGCCATTACGCAGTAGCTCATCTAAAAAGCGATTAGATATATCTTTTGAATAATGCTCACAGGTAAACTTTTTTTCAGTGGGGAAGGCGTATTCGGTAAGCCAGCTTAAAAGCTGCTCGCCATACGCGCCGACCATTTCGGTTTGCGGCAAATGTATGTGCGTGTCTATCATGCCGGGCATTACTAATTTACCATCGTGGCGAATAATAGTGGCTGACTTATCAATGCTTGGCAGTATGTCTTGCTCGTAACCAAGGTTAATCACTTTGCCGTTTTGAATAACTAACGCGCCTTTTTCAAAATAGCGATGGGCGCTTTCGCCTGCTATGGCGGGGTCGTCAACAAAATCGAGTATGTTGGCACACATTACGGTCATTTTATTATTGTTGTGGGTGCTCATAATTAGCTGCCTCTGTACGTTGAGTAGCCAAATGGGCTAAGCAATAACGGAATATGATGGTGTTTTTTATCTTGTAATCTAAAGGTAATTTGCGCCTCAGGGTAAAACGCAGGTGTTTCTTGGTTTTCATAATAGCTATCTAAGTCAAAAATCAGTTTATAGGTTGCAAATTCTACGTCTGTGTTGAGCCAGTCGGTAATTCGCCCGTCGCTATTTGTTTTTCCTTGAGCAATTAATTGCCACTCGTTATTAGTGAGTAAAAACAATTGTACAGCTACATTTTCAGCCGGTTTGCCTGTGCTGGTATCTAAAATATGGGTAGTGATAGGGCTTTTATTCATAGCAATGACTCCAATCTTATTTTTGTTATTTTGGCTTGTTCGCCCGCGGCTATATTAAGCTCTGTGCTGCGGGTGTTGTGTATGCGCTGCTCAATAAGTTCAAGCATTTGCTCAGCACTTTTACCACTGGCACATACAATAAATATAAAGCCAAATTTACTGAGGTATTCTTTATTTAGCGCAATCATTTTTTTAAGGGTTTGCTCGTTTGCTTTACTCATTCCTGATTGTTCGTGCCCCGCTTTTTGCGCTGTAGCGGCGTACTTTTTACTTAAAGTTGATAAATCGCCTATTTGCGGGTGGCCTTCAAAAGCGGCTAAATAATCGCTTTCGCCTAGGCTATCCCATACGCTTTGAGCGCTGTTAAATAAGTGCTCTTTATTTTCAAATGGCATGATATTTAGCATACCGCTTACCCAGTTAGGGGCGGCGCAACAATGCTCTAATGCTTGATGCGCTTGCGCTGCATTTAGGTTATTAATTTTTAAGCTACTCATGCGTTTTCTTCCTCGTGCGTGGTGCTAATTAAGGCATTTTTAAGTGCACGCCATTGCAAGCCTTGGCGTTTGGGCGCATGGGTTTGCATAGCCTGATAAAGGCCAATTAACTGCCCGCTAATTGATATTGCTACTTCCATAGGGAGCTTGCCCGTTACATTTTCAAGCCCTACAGGGCAGGTCATTTGCTTTATTTGCTCGGTGGTAAAATCGCGATGGGCTAAGCGCTGTTTAAAGCGTTTTGCTTTAGTATCTGAGCCAATTACACCAAGCCAATTAGCATCAGCGCGTTTAATAATGGCTTGTGTAAGTGCAAAGTCGAGCTGGTGGTTATGGGTTAATATTAAGTAATTATTAGCCTTTGGCGCGCGTTTTACTTGCTCTGTTGGTTCTTCATCAACCACTTTTATTACGTTATTAGGAATAACTTGTGGGAATACATCGGCGCGGCTATCTATCCAGCGTATGCGCATCGGTAATTGCGCCAATATACCAATAAGCGCCTGTGCTACATGGCCTGCGCCGTATATGTCGAGGGTAAAGCGCTCGCATTGCATGCACTCAAGCATAACAGTGGCAGCTCCCCCGCAGCATTGGCCTAAATTTGCGCCTAGGTTAAATTGCTCTATCACTTGGGCGGCCTCGCCTTTGGCAAGTAGCTCGCGTGCTTTTTCTATTACTACGTATTCAAGGTGACCACCGCCAAGGGTGTCGTAAATGTGCTCGCCGCTTATTACCATTTTAGAGCCTGTGCCACGTGGGGTTGAGCCATTGGTGCCAAGCACAGTGGCAATAACATAGTTAGTGCCGCTTTGTTCGTGCTCGTTTATAGCTTGCGCCCAATTTTGCGTATGAAAACCCTGAAACGATTCATTTAAATTAGCCATGTTGCTGCTCCTTAAACCAGCTAGCGGTTTGCTCAATTGCATTTAATACACGCTCAGGTGTGGCAGGTGTATCAAGTGGGGCGGTGTATTTGTAATCGGCCACACTGCTTATAGCATTACGAATAGCACTCCACACACTAAAGGCCAACATAAACGGCGGCTCGCCAACCGCTTTTGATCTAAATACCGTGGTTTCTGGATTGGCCGAGTTATATAAATTTACATTAAATTCGGCAGGGGTATCGCCAATTGCAGGAATTTTATAGTTAGCTGGGCCAAAGCTTGCAAGCTGGCCTTTATCATTCCATTGTAAGTCTTCGGTGGTAAGCCAGCCCATACCTTGCACAAAAGCCCCTTCAATTTGGCCTATATCAAGTGCAGGGTTAATTGAGCTGCCCACATCGTGCAGTATATCAACACGCGTTACGGTGTTTTCACCTGTCAGCGTATCTACTTCTACTTCACTGAGTGCTACGCCGTGAGCGTAGTAAAAAAATGGCCGGCCTTCGCCTTTAGCTCTATCGTAATGAATTTTAGGCGTTGCGTAATAACCGGTTGATGAAAGCGATATACGATTCATATAAGCAAGGTTTGCAAGTTCGCTAAAGCTAATTTCGCCGTTACTAAAGGTAATGAGGTTATCTTTAAATACAATACTTTGGCTGTCTACTTCAAAGTGCTCACTTATAAAGTTTATTAAACGCTCTTTTATGGTGTTTACCGCGTTTAGCGCCGCCATGCCGTTTAGGTCAGTCCCGCTTGATGCGGCGGTTGGCGAGGTGTTTGGTACTTTGTCGGTACGAGTAGCGCTTATGCTTACTGCGTCAAAATCAACGCCAAAGCCATGGGCTACTATTTGCGCTATTTTTGTATTAAGCCCTTGGCCCATTTCGGTGCCGCCATGGTTTAAATGAATTGATCCATCGCTATATACATGCACTAATGCACCCGCTTGGTTTAAGTGCTGTACGGTAAACGATATACCGTATTTAACCGGCGTCATCGCAAGGCCTTTTTTGATTATAGGCGATGATGCGTTAAAGGTTTTAATTGCCTTTTTTCGCGCCCAGTAATCACCCAACTCCTCAAGCTGGCTTATCATATCTTTTAAAATATGCTGCTCTACTGTTTGATGATACGGCGTGGTGTCGCGGCCTTTTTTGTATAAATTAAGTTTTCGGATCTCAAGCGGGTCTTTACCTAATTTAGCGGCTATGTCGTCCATTATTAGCTCGCCCATGATCATGCCTTGCGGGCCACCAAATCCTCTAAATGCAGTGTGGCTTACGGTGTTTACTTTACAGCGATTCCCTTTAATGGTGGCAGCTGGGTAGTAATAAGCGTTATCAGCATGAAACATTGCACGGTCGACAATAGCATCAGATAAATCAGGCGAATAACCACAAAACCCATTTACAGTTACATCAGCGCCTTCAATCAGGCCCTTTTCGTCAAACCCTACATGGTATTGATTATAAAATGGGTGGCGCTTACCGGTAAGTTTAAAGTCGTCGCTGCGGGCTAGGCGCATTTTAACGGCGCAGCCAAGGTAGTAAACTGCAAGTGCTGCAAGGCAAGCCCACGGCGCGCCTTGGGTTTCTTTACCACCAAAGGCTCCGCCCATGCGGCGGGTTTCTACGTTTACAAAGCTAAATGGCTTTTTTAAAATTTTAGCAACTAAGTGCTGCACCTCTGTTGGGTGCTGCGTAGAACATTGAACATGAATCCCGCCATCGTTATCGGGCTGAGCGAGAGCTATCTGTCCTTCAAGGTAAAAGTGTTCCTGCCCGCCTATGTGTATTTCACCTTTAAGTTGGTGGGCTGCATTATTAATGGCTTGCTCGCTATTACCGCGGTTAAGTGAATGCGGCGGCCTTACCCAGTGCTCTTTTTTAATCGCTTCTTTAATATCAAGTATGGGGGTGGTTTGCTCGCATTCTATAACCACCAAGCGAGCAGCGCGGCGCGCAATTTCGTAGCTTTTGGCAACCACTACTAGCACAGGTTGCCCGTGATATTGAATTTCGTGATTGGTTAATAGCACATCCCCAGGGAATACTGGGCCAATATCAAGCTTACCGGGTACATCATCAGCCGATAAAATACGTTTAACGCCTGCCACTTCAAGCGCTTTACTTGTATCAATTGATTTAATAAAGCCGCTGGTAATAGGCGCAAGCACTGGGTAGGCGTGCAAGCAGCCATGGGGCTCTGGGTTATCGTCGGCGTAGTTTGCATTGCCACATACTTGCTTTATTGCGCTTTCGTGATACTTAGATTGGCCAACACTTCCGCCTTGGGCTTTTAGTTTATCCATTTCAAAGTGACGCATGTGAAATCCTCGTAATGGCAATGTTGTTATTATTTTTACTGCTTGGTTGTGCACCGCAAAACTCAATACCAATACGCTGTAGCAAGTTTTTGCTTACCGTAGTGCGGTAATGTGCGCTGCTACGTACATCGCTCATGGGAGCAAAGTCATCATTTATAGCACTAGCGGCATCTATAAAGGTGCTTACTTGCAAGGACTGAGTATTAAGCTTTTGCTCTATGTGTGCGGCGCGTTTTGGTATGGCAGCCATACCGCCCATGGCGCAGCGGGCATTGCTAATTACGCCTTGCGTTTGCTCTATAGCCAGCACTAAACACACAGTAGATATATCATCTTCAAAGCGTTTTGAAATTTTATGACACGCAAGCTTTAACGAGTCTGGGCGTTTAGGTACGGTAATTTTGCTAATGACTTCATCGCTTTTAATGACTGTTTTTTTGTAATCAACAAAGTAGTCGGCCACGTTTATTGTACGTGTGCCTGCTGTGCTTAATAAATCTAAGGTGGCATTAAGTGCAATGAGTAAAGGGGCAGGATCGCCAATTGGAGAGGCGTTTCCTATGCTGCCACCTAAGGTGCCACTGTTACGTACTTGGTTAGAGCCAAGGCGTTCAAACAGCTCTTTAGACTCAGGGTAGTAAGTGTAAAACGCTTCAATAAATTGGCTGTAAGGGAGTGCTGCACCAATATGTAGCTCGCCGCTGTTATCGCTTAAAGTGCACAGCTCACTGGTTTGGCTAAGCGATATAATAATATCGGGCAATAGCATGTTTTGGCTAAGCTCAATGGCAAAGTCGGTGCCACCAGCAACCAAGTATGCCTGCGGGTAACGCGCTTTAAGCTCAACAAGTTGCGCTGCACTTTGCGGTAAATAAAACGTACGAGGGCCATTTTTTAAACAAGGAATGTCATCACCTATATTTAGTGATGCCTTAAATTGTGCCGCCATGGCAGAGTAAGGCTCATTTTTACGCTCGTAGCTATAAGCTTTTTCAACTGCAAGTAAAACAGGGCTGTAACCCGTACAACGACATAAATTTCCCCCTAGCGCATGAATAGCGGCTTTTTTACCTGGGTAACTCGGGTTATTAATATAAAGCGCCAACATGCTCATTATTATGCCAGGGGTACAAAAACCACATTGCGAACCATGGCACTCAACCAATGCGCGTTGCACTGGGTGTAAATCGTTAAGTGTAGGGTAAAGCCCAGTTGTTACAGCCTCTACGGTTACTATGTGTTTTGCGTGTGCATTACCTAATAAAAGCAGGCAGCTATTCATGGTTTTATAGTGCCAAACTGGCTCACCGTTTGAATTTAGTTTTTCTTCGCCAACTAAAATTGTGCATGCGCCACAATCGCCTGTTGCACACCCTTCTTTGGTGCCCATTTTCCCTTTTTTGGTGCGAAGCCAGTCCAAAATGGTGAGATTCGGCGCGCATTCTTCTACTTCTATTGGCGTGTCATTTAATAAAAACGTAATCACACAGACCCCCTTAACTTTTATAAAGCCCTGATATGTAAAGGCTTGGCGTATATTTTTTCTTGTTGTTTTGGTACTGCTAAGAAAAAAACTTTTTCATCTTGGTAAGTTAATTGCAGATACCATGCCATTGTTGACCGCTTGGTCAGCTAAGTTTCTAGGCTAGCTTATTTAACCAACAAGCACAAAGAAAGGTTTAAATAATGGACAATAAATACCGCCTTACTATGCAGGGAATGACAAAGCACTACCCCGGATGTATAGCCAACGACGGCATAACAATAAAAATGAAACATGGTGAGGTACATGCCCTGCTTGGTGAAAACGGCGCGGGTAAAAGCACGTTAATGAAAATGCTTTACGGTGTAGTTAAACCTGACCAAGGGGACATGTTTTTTAATGGCCGCAAAATGGACATAAAAGAACCCGCCGATGCCCGCGAATTAGGCATAGGTATGGTGTTTCAGCATTTTTCGTTATTTGAAACCCTAACAGTTGCGCAAAATATCGCGTTAGCGCTGGGCGATTTAGCAGGGCATAGCAGCACACTTGCCAGCAGAATTAGTAAAACATCGGCTAGGTACGGCATGCCGCTGGACCCGCATAGGTTGGTGTCTACGCTTTCAACGGGCGAGCGCCAACGAGTAGAAATAGTCAGGTGTTTATTATTAGATATTCAACTGCTTATTTTAGATGAACCCACCTCGGTACTCACTCCGCAAGAAGTAGATGCATTGTTTAAAACCCTGCATTCGCTTAAAAAAGAAGGCTGCTCGGTGTTGTTTATTAGCCATAAGTTGCATGAAGTTATTGCGCTTTGCGACAGCGCCACTATTTTGCGCGCTGGCAAGGTAAGTGGGCATTGCATTCCTAAAAACGAAACCAGCGAATCAATAGCTCGCTTAATGGTAGGCGACAGCACACCAATAAGCAACCAAACACGCAGAGCGACTGGCACAGGTGATTTTTTAACAGTCGATAACTTATCAACCAGTGCGCAGGCGTTATTTGATATTGCGCTTAAAAACGTGAACTTTGCCGTACAACAAGGCGAAATAGTCGGTATTGCAGGGGTTGCCGGTAATGGGCAAGAGGAGCTATTAAAAGCCCTTTCGGGAGAGGAGCCGCAAAAAGATAGCAACGCAATAAAATTTAAAAATACCGCTGTTGATGCGTTATGCCCACTAAAAAGGCGCAGGCTCGGGCTTGCATGCGTACCAGAGGACAGGCTAGGGCGCGGCGCAGTCCCTGATATGGATTTAGCGCACAATGCACTTCTTACCAGTTTTGATAGTGGTTTAGTTAAAAAAGGCTTTTTAGTAAAACAAAAAATTAGCCAACTCGCCGACAAAATCATTAAAAAATACAACGTAAAAACCCCCAGCAATCGTACTCACGCAGCAAGCCTTTCGGGCGGTAATTTGCAAAAGTTTATTATTGGCCGAGAGGTTGAGCAAAACCCACAATTGCTGGTTATGTCACACCCAACATGGGGTGTAGATATTGGCGCGCAAGTTGCCATTCACGAGGCAATTTTAACGCTGCGCGACGAAGGCTGTGCAGTACTGGTTATTTCAGAAGATTTAGACGAGCTCTATAAAATTTGTGACCGTATTGGGGCAATTTGTGATGGCAAACTCTCGCCTATTTTAAATACCGACTGTGTACCACTTGTGCAATTAGGACAGTGGATGGCGGGCGATTTTAATCACGACCTTAAAAACAACACAGCAAAAATAACACCGCAAGGAGCGCCGGCATGATAAAGCTTGAACCCCGCGTAGAGCGCTCAAACACATGGAGTTATCTCTCTCCTGTTTTAGCCATTTTACTCACTTTAATAACAGGTTATGTGGTGTTTGCCTTATTAGGGCACGACCCGATTAATGCCTTATATACCTTACTCGTAGCGCCTATTTCTGACTGGTACGGCGTTACCGAGCTATTAGTAATGACCATTCCAATTTTATTATGTGCCTATGGTTTAGCGCTGTGTTACAGGGCGTCGGTGTGGAATATAGGTGCTGAAGGGCAGCTACTGATTGGCGGCGTATGCGCCAGTGCCGTAGCTGTTAACTTTGTTGACTCTACAAGTTCCTTTGCATTAGGGCTTACATTACTTGCAGGTATTGCCGGTGGCATGCTGTGGGCAGGCTTAGCCGCCTTTATGAAATTACGTTTAAACACCAACGAAATTTTAGTCACCATTATGCTCAATTACATTGCCGTTAATGTGTTGCTGTGGTCAGTACACGGGCCATTAAAAGACCCATACGGCTATAACTTTCCTGAAAGCGCCTTATTTGGCGATAGCACCTTACTACCGGTTTTATTTGAGGGTACTCGCCTTCATTTAGGGCTTGCATTTGCGCTATTAGCGCTGTGTGCCACATGGGTGTTTATTAGTAAAACCTTTGTGGGTTTTCAAATACAAGTACTTGGGCTTGATGCATCGGCGGCCAAAATGGCGGGCTATAAACGTGCGCTTTTAATTGCTGGTGTATTAGTGATTAGTGGCGGGTTAGCTGGGCTTGCAGGGGCTGGCGAAGTGGCTGGGCCTATAGGGCAATTAGTGCCGCAAATATCCCCCGGTTATGGTTACGCCGCAATTTTTGTGGCCTTTTTAGGGCGCTTACATCCGCTTGGGATCACCTTAGCAGGGCTGTTAATGGGGCTTATTTATATGGGCGGCGAAATGACGCAAATAGAAATTGGCCTACCCAATGCCATTACCGGCATTTTTCAGGGCTTAATGCTGTTTTATTTACTCTCGTGCGATGTGCTTATTGGTTAGCGCATTAAATTGTTACTGCCATTTAAACAACAAAAAACGCAGCTAACACCCATCGCACAGGAATCTTAAACATGGATTTAGAGGTAATCACAAATATTTTATACGCCACTATTCGCACCGGCACGCCTTTATTGCTGGTGGCTCTAGGTGAAATGGTATGCGAGAAAAGCGGCGCACTTAACCTTGGGCAAGAGGGCATGATGTTATTAGGCGCGGTGGCAGGGTTTATAACCATGTACCAATGCGACAACCTCTTTATAGGCTTTAGCGTGGCTGCGCTTGTGGGGGTTATGGCGTCGTTAGTATTTGCGTTTGTAGCACTTAATTTAAATGCTAGCCAAGTGGCTGCCGGGTTAGCGCTAACTATTTTTGGCACGGGCTTGTCGGCATTTTTAGGTGTTGATTACGAGGGCAAAACCATTAATGCCTTACCTACTTTAGCAATTGCAGGGTTTGAGCATATTCCGCTACTGGGCAAAGCATTGTTTTCGCAAGATGCCATTGTGTATTTAAGTTGGGCATTAGTACTTGGCGCTTATTTATTTTTTAAATACCACAGGGCAGGGCTTGCGGTACGCGCTATTGGTGAAAACCCAGGCGTTGGTAATAACTTAGGCTTGCCTGTAATGCGTACTCGCTATTTAGCGGTGATGTTTGGCGGCGCAATGGCGGGTATTGCAGGGGCGTACTTGTCGCTTGCTTACACACCCCTTTGGACACAAAACATGACCTCGGGGCGAGGCTGGATAGCACTGGCTTTAGTGGTATTTGCAAGTTGGCGAATTGAGCGGGTAATGCTAGGCGCTTATTTATTTGGTTTTGCCAGCATTATGCACTTAGTGGCACAGGCGCTTGGCTTAGCGGTGGATTCTAATTTACTGGCCATGCTGCCTTATGGTGCAACGCTTATAGTACTGATTATGCTAAGTAAAAATAAACAAAAACTAAAAATGTACGAACCCATGTGGCTAGGTAAACCTTGGCATAAGGGCCATTAAAAGTTTTATACAAAGAGTAACAATAAGCCTTCAACAGGATATTAAAAATACAACACGGAGAATAACAATGAAAAAACTAATAACAGCGCTTGGCGTAGCACTTAGCTTAGGGTTAAGCGCGAGTGCAATGGCAAAAGACAGCGTAAAAGTAGGGTTTGTATATGTAAGCCCGATTGGCGAAGCTGGTTGGACTTACACCCACGATGTAAGCCGCCGCTACCTAGAGGATAAATTTGGCGAAAAAATAAAAACAACCTTTGTAGAGAGCGTACCTGAGGGCGCCGATGCAGAGCGAGTTATTACACAATTAGCCAAAAGCGGGCACGATTTAATATTTACCACCTCGTTTGGCTACATGAACCCGACCATTAAAGTGGCTAAACGTTTTCCTAATGTAAAGTTTGAGCATGCAACAGGTTATAAACGCGCTAAAAATGTGGGCACTTATTTTGACCGTATTTACGAAGGGCGCTACCTAACCGGTGTTATTGCTGGGCACATGAGTAAATCTGACAGTATTGGCTATATTGCCGCGTTTCCTATTCCTGAGGTAATACGCGGTATTAACGCGTTTACTTTAGGCCTGCGCTCAGTAAAACCTAACGCAAAAGTAAAAGTAGTGTGGGTTAATAGCTGGTTTGATCCTGGTAAAGAGCGCGAAGCTGCCGACAGTTTAATCGACCAAGGTGTTGATATTATTACCCAACACACCGACTCGCCTGCGCCACTTCAAGCCGCAGAAGCCGCCGGAATATACGCGATTGGTTACCACTCAGATATGAGCGGCTATGGTAAAAAAGCGCACCTTACGGCGCCTGTGCATCATTGGGATGAGTTTTACGCCGAGCGCGTGCAGCAAGTGCTTGATGATAAATGGGAATCGCAAAATGTATGGAAAGGCATAGATGCCGGTATGACCCGCTTAGCGCCGTTGAGTAAAGACATTCCTGCCAATGTTGTTGCCGAGGTAGAGGCGATTAAAACCAAAATTGCCAACGGCGAGTTTCATCCATTTAGTGGCCCAATTAACAATCAGCAAGGTGAGCTGGTAACTAAAGCGGGGCAAACAATTGATGATAAAACCTTACTGGGTATGGACTTTTATGTAGAGGGTGTTGAAGGGCAGCTTAAATAAGCGCCCTGTATTTAAATTAAAACCTGGGCAAGGCGTGTATACCTTGCCCACATTAAAGCGCTAAAAGGATGTTGACTATGTCAAACCAAGAAGCAATCTCAGAAGACATAATTTACGCAGTAGATGATAAACCAGGGCTGACCGAATCTTTTTTTGCTGCCCTGCAACATGTACTGGCAAGTTTTGTAGGTATTATTACGCCCACGCTTATTATTGGTGGCGTGTTGGGGCTTGGTAGCGAAATACCATATTTAATTAGTATGGCGTTGTTTGTATCGGGGGTTGGTACATTTATTCAGGCTCGCCGTGTGGGGCCAATTGGCTCAGGGCTTATTTGCGTACAAGGCACAAGCTTTGCGTTTTTAGGCACTATTTTGGCAACCGGTTTTACCGTAAAAGCCACTGGAGGCGGAAACGATGAAGTACTTGCCACCATTTTTGCTGTGTGTTTTTTAGCAGCCTTTGTAGAGATATTCATTAGCTTTTTTATAGAAAAGCTTGGCAAAGTAATTAAGCCTGTAGTGACCGGTGTGGTGATCACCACCATTGGGGTTTACCTTATTAAAGTAGGTATGACCGACATAGGCGGCGGGCAATGGTTATTAACTAATATGCCTGAAAAGTTTGCCTCGCCAAGCAACTTAATTGTGGGTTTTTCGGTGGTGGCGCTGGTGGTATTACTAAATGCTAGCAAAAATCAGTGGGTAAGGCTTACCGCTGTAGTCGTTGCCATGTTAGTAGGCTGGTTACTTGCACTTATTTTAGGTATAGCCAAATTTAAAATGGGCGAATTTGATTTAATCGCCATGCCATTACCCTTTAAATATGGCTTTAATATTGATTTTGGCGCCATGATTGCCTTTAGCTTTTTATACCTAATTACCGCCATTGAATCCACAGGCGATATAACCGCAAATTGTGCGGTGTCTAAATTACCGGTAAAAGGCGCAAGCTATTTAGCGCGTATACGCGGAGGTATTTTAGGCGATGGGGTTAACTCAATGATTGCTGCCGCATTTAATACGTTTCCTAATACTACTTTTAGCCAAAATAACGGCGTTATTCAGTTAACCGGTGTAGCAAGTAGATACATTGGCCTGTGGATTGGTGTAATTTTGATTATTTTAGGGTTATTTCCGGTGATTGGTGCCGTGCTACAAAATATTCCTAAACCAGTGCTAGGCGGTGCAACGCTTGTTATGTTTGGTACCGTGGCAGCCGCAGGGGTAAAAATTCTTGCAAGCGAAAAAATAAATCGTCGTAGCTTACTTATTATTGCGGTGAGCTTAGGTATGGGGCTAGGGGTTAGCTTTGTGCCCGAAATGTTTATAAATGCGCCTAAGCTGGTAACCGCTATTTTTGGCAGCGCTGTAACGGTATCGGGTTTAACCGCCATCGTTATGACGCTTGTTTTACCAGAAAATTATTCAGCAAGTACAGATCATCTTAACTAGACTAATAAAATTATAACAAAGGGATTAACAATGAAAATTACAACAATTAAAAAATTAGCCTTAGTAAGTGCTATCGCGGTGTGTTCAAGTAGTGTGTCGGCAAAAAAGCTGTGGTCAGATTTTAGTATAACCGCCATGACCGGCGCCGATTACCTCGAGCCGTTCTCGGGGGAGGAAGATGACAGAAGCGTAGTAACCATTGAGCATGCATCGGGGCATACATGGGGCGGTACCTTCTTTTTTATGGATAGATTAAGTAACCCCGATGAAGTATACGGAGAGCTAAACATCAACCCAACGCTGTACAAGCCACAAAACAGCTTTGTTAAAGAGGTGTTTTTAGGCCTACAAACAGAATATGGCTCGGGCGATACCGATCAAAATAACTACTTATTAGGTGGCGGCGTATCGTTAGATGTACCAGGGTTCCAATATTTTAATGTGGCTTATTACCGTCGTTTTCAGGACGATATTGGCATAGAGCGTGAAGATAACAACCAAATAACCGTAACGTGGGGCTATAACAAGGGTAACTTTAGATACGATGGCTTTTTAGATATTGTTGACAGTACCGACACTATGTTTGGTAAAAGCGAAGGCGGTTTTAACTTTACCTCACAACTTAAATACAACATTGCTCCTATGCTTGGCCTAGACACAGGTCGCCTTGATGTAGGTATAGAATACGTATATTGGAAAAATAAGTTTGGTGTAGACGGTCAAACAGAGCACAACCCAAACCTAATGGTTAAATGGCATTTTTAAAACTTTAAGCGTTACAGAATACAAAAAAGGCTGCTAGTTAATGCAGCCTTTTTTGTACATTAAACGCAATAAAATTGGCTTATTGTTAATAACGACACTGCAGTAACCTATGGCTTAATTGATTAAGTTTTATTGTAAATTAATGAAATGTTAATTGCTGAAGGTATTGATAATTGTTATCATTACGTAAAATAACTAATTAAATACCACGTAATGACTCTGAAAAACACTTTAGCTCTGCCTCTAATTGCTGTCGCGCCATTTTACACTTTGGCTAACGCTAACAATGATATAGAAACAATAGTAGTGACCGCCTCTGGCTTTGAACAAACCTTAGCGCAAGCGCCAGCTTCTATTACTTTAATTAGCAAAAAGCAGCTAGAAAACCGCGCTTATAAAGACTTAACCGATGCACTTAACGATGTTGCAGGGGTTACGGTTACCGGTGGTGGCTCGCGACAAGATATAAGCGTGCGTGGCATGCCAGCGCAGTACACTGCTATTTTGGTAGACGGTAAAAAGCAGTCAGGGCGTGAATCACAACCAAGCGGCAGCGGTGGCTTTGAGCAAGATTGGCTGCCACCACTAGACGCTATTGAACGTATTGAAGTTGTGCGTGGGCCTATGTCTACGTTGTATGGGTCGGATGCAATTGGCGGCGTTATTAATGTTATAACCCGTAAAAATTACGACAATTGGCATGCTAATGTTCGCCTAGAAACCACACAGCAAGAAAACAGTAATTCGGGTGATGAATACCAAGGGCAAATATATGCAGCGGGGCCATTAATAAAAGATTTATTAAGCGTTAACCTTTCGGCTCTTTACCAAGAGCGTGAAGAAGATGAAATTGAGCGCGGTTACGGTGAAAAAGAGCTGACAAGTTACAGTGGCACACTGCATTTAACAGCCACCCAGCACGATGTGATATCGCTTGAATACAGCGAACACGATCAAAAACGTATTTCTACCTCGGGGCTATCGTTACCTAATCGAAATAGCTCTAGCGAAACGAACAATAACCGCAGCACGTGGTCGTTAGCACATAAAGGTAGCTATAGTTGGGGCGCTGCGCATTCGTATATTCAACAAGAGTCGGTTGAAAACGAAGGCCGTGAAATAACCATAGAAAATACCTTAGCAAATACGCAGTGGTCAATTGCACTTGAAAACCACCATGTAACATTAGGCGGCGCATTTGAACAAGAAAAGCTTGATGACAAAACAACAAACGCAGCCACTATTACTAAAATAGATAACAAACAATGGTCGCTATTTGCTGAAGATGAGTGGAGCTTACACCCCGATTTTACCCTTACCACGGGTTTACGAGTTGATGATAACGAGCAGTTTGATTCGCACTTGAGTCCACGCCTGTACGGAGTTTGGAATATTAATGAGGCATGGACCTTTAAATCGGGCGTGGCTACCGGTTACCGAGCGCCAGATTTACGCGAGCTTAGCCCTAATTGGATCCAAAGCAGCCGCGGTGGCGACTTATATGGAAATGCTGACCTAGAGCCCGAAACATCCGTCAGTAAAGAAGCGGCTGTGTATTATGCTAACAGTGACTTTCAAACTAATATCACGGTTTTTCATAATAGCTTTGAAGACAAAATTAACACCGTTTTATGTCCTATCACAGTGTGTGGTGATGAAACCGACCGCTATAACATCAATATTGATAAAGCGGTGACTTATGGGGCTGAGCTAAATATAGAAACAATGTTAAGTGCAGATATTACCCTTGCAACTAGCTACAGCTATACGTTTTCTGAGCAACGCAGTGGCGACAATAAAGGCCAGCCACTTACGCAAATACCTAAACATTTAGCAACGCTAAATATTAACTGGGATGTAAGCGATAATATTAATACGTGGGCACGTGCTAATTACCGCGGTAAAGAAACCGAAGCAGCCTCTATAACTAGCCGTTTAACCTCAGCCCCTTCTATTGCAACAGCAGATATAGGCAGTGCGTGGCAAGTAAACGGTAACGTTAAAGTTATGTTTGGTATTTACAATATATTTGATAAAGCAACCAGCTACGATGAATACGGCTATGTAGAAGATGGCCGACGCTACTGGCTAGCTATAGATACAAAACTATAAGGGGTGTTTATGCCAAAATTTATATTCTCTGCTGTGGTACTCAGCTTTTTAGCTACGTACCCGGCTATTGCGCAAAATACACAATTAATAGCGCAAGATTATGTCGAAAAAGGCATGCAGTACGCTGATGAGTTTCCGGGGTTAACAAGCCTATGCGATATACAAAACCCGTTACGTGATTTAACAAAGCGTGTTCGCACTAATAATGAAGGTAAAAAGCGCAGTAAAAAGTTGGGTAGTAAACGGCGCTCATCAACGATTGAACCTACACAAGTGTTTGACAACCTTTATTATGTAGGTACTGGTGGAGTGGCAAGTTGGGTAGTTAAAACATCACAAGGGCTTATTGTTATTGATGCGCTAAATAACAACGAACAAGCTAAAAATTACATTGAAAAAGGTTTGCTCACACTAGGCTTAAACCCCGAAGATATTAAGTATTTAATTATTAGCCATGGGCATGGTGATCATTACGGTGGGCAAGAGTACTTAGTTAATAAATACAAACCGCGTGTTGTAATGAGTGAGGTTGAGTGGCGACGCTTAGAACAACCAAAGCTTGATTTTGAAAGCCCACGTTGGGGCAAACGGCCAACAAGAGATATAAGCACAAAAGAGGCAGATACAATTACGCTTGGCGATACTAGCATTGGCGTTCATTTAACGCCTGGACACACCCCTGGCACTATTTCGTTGTTGTTCCCAGTATACGATAACGGCAAAAAACATATGCTAAGCCTGTGGGGAGGGACTGGGCTAAACTATGGGCCTGATATTGAGCGAATTAGCGCTTACAGTGTCGCCGCTAAACGTTTTGGCAATCTGGCAATGCAAGCCGGTGTAGATGTGTTTATATCAAATCACCCTAAACGCGATGGTTCGTTTGAGCGAATAAAGCAACTTAAAAATAGAGCCCCCGAGGCGGCGCATCCATTTGTAATAGGCCAAGAGCAAGCCTCGCATGGTTTTTCTATGTTGAGCGATTGCACTTACGCGCAGGTTTTAAAAATTAAAGGAGAGTAAGGCACTTATTTGCAAAAGTTTTTAATATTAGGGGTTAACCATTTAACCAATGTGTTGTAATTTGGAGTATCTATATTTACTTTTAACGCCAGATTAAAAGGAAGAATGATGAAACCCCTCATTTTAATTTTATGCTTGTTTATAAGCTGCTCAGTGTGGGCCGAAACCACTAAAAATATGCCCGTAGCAATAAACTGGTTACAGTTAATTGATGCGGGTGAATACACAAAAAGTTGGCAACAAGCCGATGCGCTATTTAAATCGCAATTAAGTAAAGCAAACTGGAAAAGCGCCCTAAACACAGTGCGTGCGCCACTAGGTAAAGTGGCTACGCGAGAACAAATAAGTACTAATGCTTACTCATCTTTACCTGGTGCCCCGCAAGGTAAATACCTTATTGTGCAATTTAAAACGCAATTTTCAGCAAGGCTTGCGGTGGAAACCCTTACATTAAGTAAAAGCAGTGGGCAATGGCGCGCGGTTGGCTATTTTATTAAATAACCAGCGTTCAATACCAATCCGTAATAATACATAATCATTTTCAGGGGCTAAACGT
>NZ_DJHW01000053.1:0-11820 GCF_002433295.1 Pseudoalteromonas sp. UBA6610
TAAACACATTTCAGGACAAGACATAGATTAAACACTAAAAAGCCAGCTTAATGCTGGCTTTTGTCGTTTAAGAGGGTGAAAAACGCTTATTTAAAAAAGTCGTCATCGTTTTTAGCCATCATCTCTTCAATATCTTCAATCATATCTTGGCTAATTTGGTTAGCCGAGGTAATAGGCGTTGATATTTTATTGTTCTCAAAAGACCATTCACCTAAATCAATAAGCTGACAGCGCTTAGAACAAAAAGGACGATGTGGGCTTTGCTGTGACCATTCAACTTTGTTTTTACAGGTTGGACAGTTAACAATTGTTGGCATACTTTACTCTCTACAATGTGTTTTAGCCCTAATTAGGGCTATCACTTCTACATATTGGTTACGCGATT
Organism: Pseudoalteromonas sp. UBA6610; assembly: GCF_002433295.1. Lineage (NCBI taxonomy): Bacteria > Pseudomonadati > Pseudomonadota > Gammaproteobacteria > Alteromonadales > Pseudoalteromonadaceae > Pseudoalteromonas > Pseudoalteromonas sp. UBA6610. The sequence continues at coordinate 386 of NZ_DJHW01000053.1, forward strand.
AATTTCAGCCAGAGACGTTAAACCATCGGCGGCTTTTCGTAAACCCGATAATCGCAAGTTATTAAACCCAGCTTGTAGCGATACCTCTGCGATTTCGAGCGAGTTGCCACCGCGCATAATAATTTGTGCAATTTCAGGAGTAATTTGCATTACTTCGTAAATACCCACTCGGCCTTTGTAACCATCGGTGCAATTTTCGCAGCCTTTGGGTGCGTATAGTGTCATGTCTTCAATTTGTGTTGTGCTAAATCCTTGACGAGCCAATTCTTCTGCTGGCAGTGTTTCTGGAGTTTTACACTTAGGGCATAAACGCCTAGCTAAGCGCTGGGCAATAATCAAACTTATAGAGCTTGCCACGTTATACGCAGGCACGCCCATATTTAATAAACGCGTTATGGTTTCGGGCGCTGAGTTGGTATGTAGTGTTGATAACACTAAGTGACCTGTTTGCGCCGCTTTAATTGAAATTTCTGCGGTTTCTAGGTCACGTATTTCACCTACCATCACTACATCTGGATCTTGACGTAAAAATGCACGCAGGGCGTTAGCAAAGGTCATTTCGGCTTTAGGGTTAATTTGTACTTGGTTAACCCCTTCAAGGTTTATCTCTACCGGATCCTCGGCGGTACTAATGTTACGCTCTGGCTGGTTAAGTATATTTAAACCTGTATAAAGCGATACGGTTTTACCAGAGCCCGTTGGGCCGGTAACTAGTATCATGCCTTGCGGTTGCCCAAGCGCATCCATGTAGAGCTTTTTTTGATCCTCTTCGTAACCTAATACGTCAATACCTAGCATGGCGCTTGATGAATCAAGAATACGCATTACTATTTTTTCGCCCCATAATGTAGGCATAGTACTTACACGAAAATCGATGCTTTTACGCTCTGTAATTTTTAATTTAATACGGCCATCTTGTGGTTTACGTTTTTCAGCAATATCGAGCCTCGACATTACTTTGATACGCGCCGACAGTTTACTTGCTAAGGTATTGGGTGGGTTGGCAACTTCATGCAAAATACCATCAATACGAAAGCGAATACGGTATTTGTGCTCGTAAGGTTCAAAGTGTAAATCAGAAGTGCCTTTTTTAATGGCATCCATTAATATTTTATTGATATAAACAATGATTGGCGCATCGTCTTTATCATCATCTTTAGGTGTGGTTTCTTTAGGGCCTTCATTATCTAAGTCGGCAAACTCTTTAAATTCATCGGCGCTTAAATCTAAGCTGCCTGCAGCATCAAGTAGTTGCTCAATTTTGTTATCTAGCTGAATATAGTCAACCACGACTATTTCGCACGATAAGCCGGTGCTAAATTCAAAGTTTTCAAAGGCACCGTAGTCAGTTGGATCTGAGGCGGCAATGTATACTTTTCTACCTTTTTGAACCAGCGGTAAAATGTGGTGTTTACGTATTAGCTTTTCTTTAACTAAGTCTTCGGGGATTTGTGCAGGGTCGAAGTCTTTTAAATCAAAATACGGTACGCGAAATAAGTCTATACATTGTTCAGCTAAGTCGTTGCTGTCAATTTTTCCACATTTAGATATAAGCTCAGCGGTTGAGGCAAACTCTTGCTGTTTTGCTTTTACGGTATCGGCATCAATGCGGCCAAGCGTTATAAATTTTCTCAATAACGGTGAGTTAATATTCATTGCGCACCTATTTTAGTCCTTCAATAGTTAACAATTTATCAGAAAAAAGCAGGTGATTAAATTCGCTGTGCTTATCAACACCTTTTCTGCTAACCAAATTACGAGTTTATGTTGTTATGACCGCATTAAGGGGCATTAGTTGTATTTTATACTGCATATTGTAGGTAATTTTTATGAAGAACAACAAGTTCTGCATGAACAAGCGATAAATCGCGGTCATTATTTAGAATATCATCAGCTTTTTGTTGTTTTTCTTCACGCGGCATTTGCGACGCTATAATGCTATTTACTTGCTCAAGGCTAATATTGTCGCGTTTTATAGTACGTTCAATCTGCACAGGCTGTGGTACATCAATCAATAAAGTACGGTTGCAGTATTTGTTAAGTTTATTTTCAAACAATAATGGTGCAACTAATACAACATAAGCACTGCTTGCATTATTTAAATCGGTGAGTATTTTTTCCCGAATAAGTGGGTGTAATAGTGCGTTAAGCCACTCTTTATCATCATTGTTGGTAAATATTTTAGTGCGCAGTGCTGCTCTGTTTAATGTGCCATCGGGTAGTAAAATACCCTCGCCAAAGTGTTCAATGATTGCATTTAGCCCTGTGCTATTAGGCGCTACCACTTGGCGAGCAATAATATCGGCATCAACAACGCAAATACCCAGTTCTTCAAACATATTACTAACAGCCGTTTTACCGCAGCCAATACCGCCTGTTAAACCCAATACCCAATTGTTTATTTTAGTTGCTGGCTTATTCATACTAATAACCAATTAAATTAAAATACGCAGCTTGAATTTGAGCGCCCCACAGCAGTGCTATCCAACCCGCTATGGCTAAGTAGGGGCCAAATGGGATAGGGGTTGCTTTGTCTTTACCTTGGATACTTAAAAGGGCAATACCAATAATGGCGCCCACCACACTTGAAAGCAAAATAATGGTTAATAGTGACTGCCACCCAAGCAGTGCGCCAAATACGGCCAGTAACTTAAAATCGCCATAGCCCATGCCTTCCTTGCCGGTTAATAGCTTAAATAACCAAAATACACTCCACAGGCTTAAATAGCCGCAGGCTGCCCCCACTATCGCATCGCTTGGGCTTATTGTTAAACCCATTACAGCGGCTATAAGTGCAAGCCATACTAAAGGTAAAGTGAGCTGGTCGGGCAAGAGCATATGGTCAATATCAATAAAGGTGAGCGCCACTAAAATCCAGGTTACAAAAATATATAAAAGGGCGTGCTCAGTAGCCCCAAAACTGTAGGCAATAACTAAACTTAATAGCGCGGTAATGGCTTCAACTATTGGGTAACGTGCTGATATTGGGTTACTACAATTAGCGCATTTACCTTTAAGCACAATCCAGCTAATAATAGGTATATTCTGCCAAGGCTTAATCGCGGTTTTACATTTAGGGCAGGTAGAATTAGGTTTTACTAAATTAAATGGCTCACTGTTACTGGCTCGTGTAGGTTTGGCTGTTATTTCATCTTCTAATAATAATCTACATTCACTTTGCCATTCTCGCTGCATCATTAACGGCAATCGATAAATAACTACATTTAAAAAACTACCTACACATAAACTAATTAAGCCAACCGTGGTTAAATAAAACCACAATTGGCTTTGCATTACTTCAATAATACTTTGCATATAAAACTCTAAAACTCTAAAACTCTACAACTAAACAACAGAACCTAACTCAAATATAGGTAAATACATAGCAATAATTAAACCACCGACAAGTACACCTAATACAGCCATTATTAATGGCTCGAGTAAACTAGACAATCCGTCAACAGCATCATCCACCTCTTGCTCATAAATAGTCGCTACTTTAGCAAGCATACCATCTAACGAGCCTGATTCCTCACCAATAGCTACCATTTGAATAACCATATCAGGAAATATTTTAGAGTTACGCATCGCCCAGTTCATTTGATTACCCGAGCTCACCTCTGCTTTAATATCTAAAATAGCATAGCGATACACAGCATTACCGGATGCACCTGCAGCTGAGTCAAGTGCATCAACTAGTGGCACACCCGCAGCAAAAGTAGTCGAAAGTGTACGAGCGTAACGGGCAACAGCTGCTTTATTTAAAATCATACCAATAATAGGGAGCTTTAATATGGCTCTGTCGGTTGCATCTCTTAGTTTTAAACTTCTTAAACTTGCCTCCTTAAATATCCAACCTGCGGCTACAACAGTTATTAATGCAACCCACCAATACTCTTGCATAAATTCAGAAATACCAATAACAAATAAGGTAAATGCAGGGAGTTGTGCTCCAAAACCATTAAAAATATCTTGAAACTGCGGCACTACAAATATAAGTAGTATTGAGGTAACTATGAGTGCAACCACTAAAACCGCGATAGGATAAAACATCGCCTTTTTAATTTTAGACTTGAGCGCTTCTGATTTTTCTTTGTATAAAGCAACACGGTCAAATATTTTATCAAGCGCACCCGATTGCTCACCCGATGCCACTAAATCACAATACAAATCATCAAAATAGCGAGGATGTTTTCTGAGAGCCTGTGAGAGAGGCTGACCGGCTTTAACTTCATCGCCAATGTCCCCCATTAGCTTAGCAACACTTTTGTTGGTGGAGCCTGAGCCAATCATTTCGATCGCTTGAATTAATGGCACGCCAGCCATAAGCATAGTGGCAATTTGACGAGTGACTAAGGCAATGTCTTTTGGTGTAATTTTTTGAACACTTTGTATGCCAAATAGCGGTTTAGGCTTACGTTTCACTTTAGATGGAGTAATGCCTTGCTTACGTAATTGTGCTTTCACAATAGCAATGCTGCTACTAGTTAATTCCCCTTCAAGGCGCTTTCCTCGAGCACTAACACCTACCCATAAAAAAGTATCTAAATTTTTATTGTCTTTGTTTTTCATAAATACCTAATCATAAATTTTTTTCACCAGCAGACCAAAAGCTTGGTCCTGCCATCTTTGGAGTATCAGCATTGAGCTGGATGTAAGAGCGGTAAAACATGGTACCGTAAACAGTACAAAATAGGAGCAAATAAATTTTATTCCACTTACTTACTACTATAGGGGCATCATATTTAGTTACACGTATTAATGAACCTAATAATAAGCATCCAATAACTTGAGTAACAGGCATAACCATCAACCCTGAAACTAGAGAGTACACAACCCAACAGATAAAGGTTAAAAAGTAAACTCTTTCGGCCTCAGTGCTATTACTTTGGTTGTTTAACTGTACCCAAAATATCTTCCCGAGTATAAATATAATTAGAATTCCGGACAAGATACCACTTTCAACAAGTATTTGAATTATTGAATTATGCGGATGACTTAAAACAGTTGTATTTATTCGGTAACTATAGTTTCCAGGGCCAATACCGCTAAATAAATTAAATCCCTCATAAATACTGTTTTGCCACATTTCATATCTACCAGAACTTGAAAAATATAAAGCGTTGCTCTCACTTATTGGTAAATATAAGCATATACAAAAATAAAAGAGCATAGATAATAAGATAGAGTATAAGTATGTATTAAGGTAAGTTCTTAAGTCCAATAAATATAGTAGGAGAAATATCAAAGGTAAAAGTAACAAAATAGCGAGTGAACCACCTATAAATAAAAGTAGCAAATTAATAGATATCAATAAAAAAACGATAACTTTATATTTTTTATTTCTTATTAAGTAGAGTGAAAAAGGTAGCACTAATAGCTGGATATGATTGAAGTGCCTAATGTTGTCAAACTTCATATAGATTAAATGCGCAGACAAATTTGATCTTTCTATTAGGGTAAATAATAAATTCAAAAAGCAAAATAGAATTAAAGCACTGTGAGCCAAAAATAATGATATCCAGATTATCTTTAAGCTATTTTTATTTAGTTGGCAAATGTATAAGACCAGATAAAACAAACCAATATAATGCAATACATTGAAAAGACTAGATACACGAAAGTTAGAAAGTAGTGACGATACTATATTTAAGGCTATAAAAAGATAGAAAGCGTATTTGACTCCAGTGTCTACATTAACTAGTTTAATTTCCATGTTACTAAAAAATAGTAAAGATGATAATAAAAGAATGAATTGAAAAACCCTTTGACTATTATGGTAATCATAAGACAGGTTTGGAACAAATGGTAAGAGGGTTATTGCAAAAAATAAGGCTAAAAATATATGGAGTGGGGCTATCTTATGCATGTTGTTAAAGGGCTAAGTTGTATTAGCCCTTATATTCGACGGATTAGCTACAGTTGCCTGGTTTGAATTTTGCTTCAAGACCACCACCAGTAGCACAACTCCAAACACCATCTGCGCTTCTATTAAGAGTTAAAGTCTTGCCGTTTATTTTAGCAGCATTACCATTTTTCATTTTACATTCAATAGCTGTAGTATCAGTCAGAGCTACAGTGCAATATGTTCCACCATTTGCAGTTTGACCAATGAAGCCTGCTTCAGTATTTACTAACGAAGGGGTTTTACCTTCATTAACTGCAACTTCAAACTGCGTTTTAAGGGCTGACACTTCAGCGAAAGCAGAACCAGCTTGTGATTTAGCTGTATAATCTTGGTACTGTGGAAGTGCGATTGCAGCAAGAATACCGATGATTGCTACAACAATCATTAATTCAATTAGGGTGAAACCCTGTTGTTTTTGAGTCATTGTTTTCATGTTTCCTCTCCTAAAGGATAATGTTTTGTAAGGTAGTCAGGTTACTGGCGAAAGTGCCAAACTTAATTTACCTGATTAACTTTACAGATTTACTTAAAAATAAATTTTCACGTACTTTTAGCCTTAGGTATGAAACACAAAAGCTAAATGTGAGTTCATTATGTTGCAACTTGCACAGGCTACCTAAACACAAAGTAGACTAAATATAGGAAAGATACTGAACATTTGCTTCAATCTTTTAGGTATTTTTTTAAGATTAAAACAAAAAGCAGTTACTTATTACTATACTTTTCAAGGAAGTAATACAACTGGGTTAGTGTAACACTTTTTTTATGCCTAAAGCACACATATTTTTCTAAAAAGGATACTTTATTTAACAAAATGTTACAAAGTAGCTCTTTTGGCTTATTTAAAGTCTTTTTTCTTAGATTGTCAATTGATTAGCTATAGTAAAGGTAAATTTACTGTTTTAAAATTGCTCAAAACGCATCGATAAATCGATTGATTGTAAATTTTTTGTAAGTGCGCCGCTGGATATAAAGTCGACACCTGCCTGCGAGTAAGTTTTAAGCGTTTCTAGCGTCATATTGCCAGAAACCTCTAATTTAGCGCGCTTATTAGTAGTGACCACAGCTTGCTGAATTTGTTCAACGCTAAAATTGTCGAGCATGATTATATCGGCGCCTGCATTAATGGCTTGCTCAAGTTCATTTAACGACTCAACTTCTACTTCTACGGGTTTTGCAGGGTGGTTTTGCTTGGCTTGCGCGACTGCTTTATCAATTCCGCCACACGCTGCTATATGGTTTTCTTTAATTAAAAACGCATCAAATAAGCCTATACGGTGATTTGCACCGCCGCCGCATTTTACAGCGTATTTTTGAAGTAGCCTGAGTCCTGGTATTGTTTTACGGGTATCGAGCAGCTGGGTTGTGGTGCCGCTAAGCTCTTTTACATAATTTGCAGTTGTGGTTGCGGTACCCGAAAGCGTTTGTACAAAATTAAGTGCGGTACGCTCTGCAGTTAAAATAGCGCGGGCAGAACCTTTAGCTGTAAATAAGGTGCTATTTGCTGGCACAAAGTCGCCATCATTTACTAATACGTTTACTTCAACGCTTGGATCTACTTGCTTAAACACTTCTATAATGATGTCTTTACCGCAAAAAACGCAGTCTTCGCGGGTAATTACTTTAGCATTTGCGTGCTCGTTTTGTGGAATAAGCTGCGCGGTAATGTCGCCGTCTTGTGCTGATTGATAATTTAGATCTTCATCTAAGGCGAGGGTGACAAGTTGAGTAATAAGCGTGTGCGAAATTGACATATGAAGGCTCATAAGTGTTAATAAATTAAGCAAATTTTACTATGTTTAAATAACTAATAGAAGCGCTTTTAAATGAGCAGGGGTTATTAAACCTACATATATAGCATGGCTACTAAAAGTAATGCTACTAGCTGAATGTTAGCTAACCGCAATGGCTATCATTCTTTATATAAATCCTTTAGCATCAAGTTTATGTATACCGTGGTATTAAAATAATGCAGATAGATTCAAGCGGAGTTGCCGCTAATATAACGCAGCGGCCCTGTACGCATTTTGATGAGCGCCCTGAAAATACCGATATTTCGCTGTTGGTAATTCATAATATTTCCTTGCCGGCTGGGCAATTTGGCACCGAATACGTTGATGCACTGTTTATGGGTGAGATTGACTGTAATGCGCACCCCAGTTTTTGTGATTTAAATGGGCTTAGAGTGTCAGCGCACTGTTTTATAAAACGTACTGGCGAGATTATTCAATATGTGCCATTTAATAAACGTGCGTGGCATGCCGGGCAATCTGAATATGAAGGGCAAAGCGCATGTAATAACTTTAGTATAGGCATTGAACTTGAGGGTACAGATACCACACCTTACACTCAGGCGCAGTACACCAGCTTACATAGCCTAACAAAGGCAATTATGACTCGTTACCCGCTTATCACCACTAAGCGAGTTGTAGGACATTGCGATATAGCACCAGGGCGAAAAACCGACCCTGGGGAAAGTTTTAATTGGCCTGCTTATATAAGCAGGCTAGAACAAGCAAATTAAGTGAGTCGCTATCATGATTTTAGTTTCTATAATTATTGCACTAATACTTGAGCGTTTAGGTGCGCGCTCACAGTATTGGCAAATAAGCCATTACGTTAATGGTTATTTAAACCGCTCGGGTAGATTACTTAGTGAAAACGGATTGTTTGGCACGGCAATTGGCTTTTTAATTTGGTTAGTTTTGCCGGTAGTGGCTATTGCGCTTATATATGTACTCTCTGACTTTGTACTGTGGCAGTTAGCTATAAATGTTGCGGTTTTATTGGTTTGTTTTGGTTGTGCTAAGCACCGCGCTTTATATAAGTCGTATTTAAATGCACTAACGCGGGATGATAAAACCGCGGCTTCATTATACGCACTACAAATGGGGCAAAAACACCTAGAGGATGAAGACGATGGAGAAACATTTGGGCAAACCTTAGCGTGGATTAATTTTAGATTTTATTGCGCCGTTATTTTTTGGTTTGTAATGCTTGGCGCCCCAGGAGCCGTGTTGTATGCAATAGTGCGTACGTTGGCCGATTTAGTTAAAGAAAACCATAAAGTGGTGTTTGCAAATCGTTTTAATCTGTTGCATAGATTATTATTTTGGCTAGATTGGCTACCAGCGCGTGTTGCAAGCTTTGGCTATTTAGTCATTGGTAACTTTAATAAAGGTACAAGCTGCTGGCTGCATTATGTATTAGATTTTAAAACGCCAAACCGCAAAGTTGTTACGTGTACAGCACTTGCGGCTGAGCAAGTAGAGCAGCGTTATTACGGATGTGCTATTGAAGCCACTTGTATGATTAAATTAGTTAAACGCAACGTGCTTTTTTATTTAGTACTTATCGCACTGCTTACTTTATTCGGCGGTTTATCGTAGTCGCGATTTCACATCGCGCAATGTACGCCGCGCTTAGGATGAATATCGGGGTGAGGGTGTTGGTCGCGGGGTAAACCCGCTGCTACGATTTTGCGTAGTCGCGATTTTACATCGCGCAATGTGTAACTCGTTTAGGGTGAGTCTGAGGTGAGATAATAGGTCGCGGGGTAAACCCGCTGCTACGCGTTTAAATAAATGCTGTCCCAATATGGGTAATCTGCAATGTTTTTTATTAAATGTGCACGTAATGGGTTGGCGACTATGTATCTAGCGCAATGAGTTAAATCTTCATCACTCCTGACTAAATGGTCATAAAACCCTTTCTGCCAAAGTTTTTGTTTACTGAATTCTCGGTACGCAGTTGCAGAGCGCCCTTTAAAATTTCTGATTACCTCACTTAATGTTGCTATATCGTTTAATTGAAATAACCAATGAATGTGATTCGGCATTAATACAAATGTATTTGAGTTAATTTGTTTCTCCTTCTCTAGCTTTTTCATTTCATTGATTACTGCTCTATTGATTGTTAAATTTGTGAGTAGATTTTTCCGTTCGTAGCGAACTAACGTAATAGCATAATAGTGGTTTGCTTTAGATATTCTTCCTTTACGCAATAAATATGAGCTATGCATACCATTCCTGCATTTTAGTAATTACAGACCGATTAATTTTAAGCGTAGCAATTTTTATGGACTTGCGTAGTCACGATTTTACATCGCGCAATGTGTATCTTTCTTAGGGTGAGCATCGCGGCAGTATAATTGGTCGCGGGCTAAACCTGCTGCTACGGTTTTGTGTAGTCGCGATTTTATATCGCGCAATGTGTACCTCGCTTAGGGTGAGTCTCGCGGCAAGATAATTGGTCGCGGGGTAAACCCGCTGCTACGGTTTTGTGTAGTCGCGATTTTACATCGCGCAATGTGTACCTCGTTTAGGATGAGTATCGGGAGAGGGTGTTAGTCGCGGGGTAAACCCGCTGCTACGACTTTCTCCAATTCAAAAATTAATTTCTTCAATAAATTCAACTAGAGTGAATATTCTAATTTACTCTGGTCAGACCATTTATTTTCATCTTGTTAACGTTTGAATAAAACAACCTCAATTGTGCATTGTTTGAACTTCGTTCAAAATGCGTTACGCTACTCTAATTGCTCAAATAACCCGTAAATTGACAGTTATTTGCCTTTTTGATACCTTATTGAAAATTTTTGGTATGACCAATTTACCTTTTGGGTAAATCGTCAAGCTCTAGGCCTTAAAAATTAGGCTTTTTAGTATTTATGCAACGTGGACGTTGATTAATGTCTTTAAAGATTAAAGCAGCAAAGTTATCTGATGTTATTTTACAGCAACTTGAGAATATGATTCTTGAGGGCTCATTAGCGCCAGGTGAAAAACTGCCGCCAGAGCGCGAACTAGCAAAACAGTTTGAGGTGTCTCGCCCCTCACTGCGTGAAGCTATCCAAAAGCTAGAAGCAAAAGGATTGGTCACTCGCAGGCAAGGCGGTGGCACGTTTGTAAAAAATCAGCTTGAAGAAGGACTCACTGATCCGCTGTTTGATTTGATCAGTAAGCATCCTGAATCACAGTTCGATTTACTTGAATTTCGTCATGCACTTGAAGGGATTGCTGCATATTATGCGGCGCTTCGTGGTACCAGCACCGATTTTACCAAGGTTAAACAAAGCTTTGATAAAATTGCTCAAGTTAATAACGATTTACAATTAAAAGCCAAAGCAATTAATGCGTTTCACTTTAGTGTAGCCGAAGCCTCACACAACGTGGTTTTACTTCACTTAGTGCGAGGCATGCAAGCGCTACTGGAGCAAAATGTATTGCAAAACTTAACGGTTTTATTAAAAAAACCAGATATTAGCAATCAATTAGCCCAGCATAGGCGCTTATTAATGGATGCCGTAATTGAGGGCAATCCAGAACAAGCCCGTTTAGCAAGTAATGCCCATTTAGCCTTTATTGAAGAAGCATTACTTGAAGCGGGTAAAGAGCATTCGCGAATTGAACGTAGTTTAAGACGCACAAAACAAAATTAAGCTAATACGCTGTACTTAGAACACACTAAATTAGGTATACGTGGTATTAAATTAACAACATTCGTATTTTAAACATAAGGAAACCTC
>NZ_DJHW01000013.1:0-42047 GCF_002433295.1 Pseudoalteromonas sp. UBA6610
CGAAGGGCAGCGCATGTTTGGCATTTATGCTGCGTTATCTCCTATTTATGGGGAATAACCACACTTCACAGGCTCTGCCTTGCCTAAAAACCAAACATACTGCTGCAAATTCAAACGCCAAAGGTCAACACGCCCTAGTTTAAAATTAAAAATAACCCCATACTGGCAAGCGTTGTGTAATAAATATTATGTGTTTTGTAGGCAACAATAATGGCAACGATAGCTGCGCTTAAATAAGGGTTATGCCAGTTTAGGTTGAGCCCGTCTTCATTTATAAAAATAATGGGTACCCAAATAGCGGTTAGTACAGCGGGTGCGCTAAAACTTAAAAACTGCTGCATTTTAGGGCCCACTTTAAAACCAAGGCGTTGATGTAAAAATAAGTAACGAGTAAAAAAGGTAATACACGCCATTAATAATATAGTGAGCATCATAATGGGTTGTCCTTTTTTTGTGTAAGCCTTGCAGTAAAGTAGCCTGCACTCATTGCAAGTAGAGCAGCACAAACCAACCACAACTCAAACCCCGTGCTTTTTAAAACTGTGGCGCTAATACCCGCAACAATCACAGTAACCAGCGAGGCTAAATTTTTTATGCCCGGTACCACAAGAGCTATAAATGTAGCTGCAATAGCAAAGTCGAGCCCTAAATTTGTTAAATCAGGGAGCACACTTCCTGCAACTATGCCTATGAGTGTCCAAAGGTTCCATGCAATATAAAAACTAAAACCCGCGCTTAAAGCGTATATTAGGCGCGCTTTTGTTTTATAGGCTTTGCGGTGATGCGAAAAGGCAAACAGCTCGTCGGTTAGTACAAAACTTATTGGTAAGCGCCACCGTAATGGCTGTGAAATAACTTTATGGCGTACGGCTAAACCGTATAAAAAATGCCGAGAGCTAATAATAAATGTGGTAAATAAAATAGTCAGTAAAGGGGTGTTACCGGCCATTAGTTCAATTGCAACTAATTGTGCAGAACCCGCGAATACAAGTAATGACATTGCTTGTGTTTCAAAGGCACTAAAGCCATTTTGAATCGCTAAAGAGCCACATAATATTCCCCAAGGAACGACCGCCAGGCAAAGCGGGAGCATATCAAAAAAACCTTTTAATACTGCGCGTTTAGTTATATTCATTAATACAAGTAAGTAATAAGTTTGTGCGTTTAGTGTGCCATAAATAGCGCTTTATGTAATATCATTAATGCAGCGGTAGTAAAACTTTGGAATAATGGCTTTAGTATCAAAATAATGTGCCAGAGCCTGGCAACAAGTTGAGGATGTATATGCAAAGTATAAAAGTATGGGATGGCTTTATAAGAAGCTTTCATTGGTTATTAGTGATTAATATTGCTGTGCTTTACTTTAGCATTGACGAGGGCATGATTGAGCTTCATTTTGTGGCTGGCTTTTTCGCAATCGCATTAATAGTGACCCGTTTAGTTTGGGGGCTGGTGGGCAGTAAAACGGCAAAGTTAAGCGCGTTACTGCACTCGCCAATAGCAGTATTTAAAGAGTTTAAAAATCCTAGTAAAGGGGTGGGTCATTCGGCGCCAGGTAGCTACATGGTTTTGTTGTTTTTTGTACTTATTATAGTGCAGTTAGTGACCGGGCTAATGAGCAGTGATGGCATTTTGACTGATGGGCCTTTGGTTGAGTATGTGTCGAGCTCAACGGTTGATTTTGCAAATTGGCTGCACCGCCTTAATTTCGATATTTTATTTTATGCCATTTGTCTGCATGTTACTGCCATTGTTGTGTATAAAATAAAAGGAAAACCACTTGTCAAAGCAATGATCACCGGTAAACAGGCTAACAGCGAGCAAGCCACTCAAACTAATATAGATAACACGCAAGCTCCTTGGTTGGCGTGGGCTATTTTTGTTGGATTGTTAGTGCTACTGGCAGTTACGTGGGGCAAAGAACCACTTAGTTATTTGCTAAGTTAATAGCTAACAAAAAAACAAAACGGCGCATAAAGCGCCGTTTTAGTGTGTATTGTTTTAATTGTAATTAGTCTTTAAATTGCTTGTGGCAATCTTTACAGCCTTTGGCCCATGCGCCAAATGCCTTACCAATTACCGCCTTATCGCCAGATTGAGCTGCTAAAGCTAGCTTATCTGCATTGGCAGCAAAGGCATTGGCTTTTTTAACAAAGGTTGCATTATCAGACCATACATCAGCTAATGCTGCTGTATCGCCTTTATCAGTGCCTTCGTAAAACGCTTCCCATGGCATTTTAGAAAGGGCTGCTGCGTTATTAGCGCGCATTTTAAATTGCTCTGCATCAAAAGGAATTTTACCTTTTAGCATCGCGCCCATATCGCTAATTTGAACTGAAATCATAGAAAACGCAGCTTGACGGTATTCAATAGCATCACTTGGCTCTTTAAATGCAGTATTTGCAGATACGCTAAGTGTACATGTTGCTAAAGCAACCCCTGCTAAAAATTGTTTTAATTTCATGTTTTGCCCCTGTAAGAAATTATATCTACTAAATTAGACATCTTGAATCGATTACTTATTTTATTCAAGTGAAACTTTAATGTCTCGCAGCTTGTTTTCTGAATATATCATTACACCTTGTCAGTTTATTGTTAACGACTGTAAACGGTGAGTTGCTATTAATACCCCTGTTGTGTACCTTGAGTCATCATAAAAATAATTAACGAAGGAAGTTTATGAAGCATAATATTTTTAAAATGTCGGCACTTTCTGCCGCAGTAGTTATGACGCTAGCAGGGTGTGGTGGCAGCGACAATGACAATAATAGCCAAGTTGCTGTAGTAACTGATGTTGCACCAAAAGCAAGCGATGTAGCCGTTGCCGGTTTAAAGCAATGGGTACCTGTAACTGCTGAGTTTAATGCAAATGATAACGATGGCGATACACTTAGTTATACATTTACTGAAAATGGTGAAGCGGTTGAAGCGCAGGATGGCGTATATACTTTTAGCCATGGCTTACTAACTGTTGAAGGCGATACCTTTACTTACGTTCCTGTTTCAGGCGAAGACGCGGTAATTGATTACACCGCTAATGCAAATGGTAAATCGGCGTCTGCGCAATTAACAATTAGTGATATTGCGTCAGATCCTTTGGCTAATCAGCAATGGCACCTGCGTAACACAGGTCAAAAGTCGTACGCTCTAAGCGATGAAATGAAACAAGGCCTAATTGATTTATATGTCAACCAATTAGGTTACAGCGAAGAAGAAGCGCAAACTATTTTTGACGAGGATTTTGCTGAATCAGAAGCAGAAGAATTGGTTGCTGGCGAAGATATGAACGTAGCAGCTGCGTACGCTCAAGGTGTTACAGGTGCTGGCGTAACGGCGGTTGTTGTTGACTCTGGTATGGAAATTCGTCACGAAGACTTAGTTGATAACGTTTTACCAAACCGTTCTTTAAATTTAGATGTTGATGTGTTGGATCGCACCGACCCTACAAGTATGTCAAACAGTGGCGACCACGGTACCAGTGTTGCAGGCTTAATTGCAGCGAAAGGTTGGAATGGTAAGGGCGGGCGCGGTGTTGCACCAGATGCTGGTCTAATTGGCATGAACTACCTAGGTGGCGATAAAATTGAGCAAACTGATTTACTCGCGCATGGTTTCCCAGGTAGCGGCATTAGCACGTCAGAAAATATTTCTGCTTTTAACCGCAGCTACGGTATTACCTTCCCAACGTTTATTGGCTACTCAGAGCTAGATGAAGCTATCGAGTCTTACCCTAACCTTAACCTTCGTGATGGTAAAGGTGCCCTAAACATGAAATCGAGCGGTAACTCGTTTGTAGATGGTAGCGGTGAAGGGTCATTATGTGCCGATAATGGCGCAAATGAGCTAGGTCTTACTTGTTATAACGGCGCGTTTGAGCCAAGCCAAGGTCATCCATATTACTTAAGCGTTGCAGCTGTAAATGCTGATGGTACGCATACAAGCTACTCAAGCGGTGGTGCTAACTTAATGGTTTCAGCCCCTGCGGGTGAATATGGGCGCTGGGCGCCTGCCATGGTAACAACTGATCAAATGACCTGTATTAATGGGTACTCAGGCTTTAATGGTAGCTCGATTACGGCATGGGCTGCAGCATATGGTGAAGACTTTGCTGCATCGCAATACCCATTCAACTACCCAGGACATGAAGATAACGCTAGCTGTAACTATACCTCTACGTTTAATGGTACTTCTTCGGCAGCACCTAATGCGTCAGGTGTAGTATCACTGATTTTATCAGCTAATTCAGAGCTAACATGGCGTGATGTTCGTCATATCTTAGCTACTACAAGCACAGTCAACGATGCAGAAGATGAAGTTGTAACGCTAAGCGTTGGTGAAGGTGAATTTGTAGCGCATGACGGCTGGGTTGAAAATGCCGCAGGTTATAACTTTAATAACTTATATGGTTTTGGACGTGTAGATGCTGGTGCTGCCGTTGCGATGGCAAAAGAGTACGACGTAGCATTAGGTGAGCAAGTTATTACAGATTGGAGTGGTGTTGGCTCTGTTGTTGAAGAAGAGGCTCTTACGCTAGAAATCCCAGATAACAGTGCCGCGGGTGTTACACAGCAAATTATTGTTGAAGAAGAGCTAAACATTGAAGCAATGCAGTTTAAGTTTGATGTGAGCAATACTGAAATGGGCTTTGGTTTAGCGGATGGTACGCAAACATCTGCTGGTACCGATTTAGCAATTGAAGTGACGTCTCCATCAGGCACACGCAGTGTATTACTAGCGTCTAAGCAAGCTCTATTTTACCCAGCTTATAGCTTTACTAACGGTTGGAACACAGGCTATGTTTTAAAAGATGCGGTACTACTGTCTAATGCTTTCTATGGCGAGACAACAAAAGGTACTTGGACTATTCGTGTTCTTGATGCTGCAGCAGATAGCTTTGCTTTTACTGATGGTACTGATAATGGTCTTGAAGTTACAGGTATTTCAAATAACCGTGCCGCAAGCGTTTTAGAAGGCGTTTCGTTGAGAGCATTTGGTCACGCAGGTCAAGAGTAAGGAATATAGATATGAAAATGAATAAATTAGTTATTTTAGGTGCTGCTGCGTGTATTTCTCTAAGTGCAACAGCGAGTTCAGTAGCAGATAAAGAGCTGCAACTTCCAAAAAAGCCGGTAAATAGTGTGAAATACAGCAAAACCGACTTTGGCTCTTACGTTGTAGAAAAAAACTTACGTTTAGTACCAACAAGTGTTGCTGCTGATGAGTATGTTGTTTCTACCAAAGGTGAGATGGCGGTTGTTGAGTCTTCTGAGGCTTCATCGTTAGTAACAAAAGGTACACTGGTACGTAATGTCCTAACAAACAACTTAACGTCGCTTTCTGGCAATATTACTGTTTTGCTTAAAGATGGCATGAACGCAACAGAGGTAGCTCAGCTGTCTGGCTTAAAGGTAGTGTCTGTTTTCCCAGGTACTAAAATAGCGGTTTTAGCTGTTAATGAGGGTCAAGATATTTTAGCTGCTGCAGAGCAATTAAAGTCATCTGATTATACTAAAGAAGCGCGAATTGAAGTGCTAGAGACTATTTATACTGCACAATAAAATTAAAATGTTGTGATAAAAGCCCGAGAAAATCTCGGGCTTTTTTATTGCTAATCGTTAATATCAGCAAATATCATCCCTCGGCGCATACTACGTGTGGCCAAAAATACCTCGCCAAGTAACGACATAAAACCACATATTAATAAGGCCATTGCAGCCACAAAACAGCTGGCAATTGTTACCCCTAAATTAATAGACTGAATGTGTGATAAAAACAGCAGCATAACCACAGCGCATACTAGCAAGGCGCTTAGCACGCTCATACTAAAAGCAATATGAATACATCGAGAGCGTTTTAACAGGGCTCGCAGCTCTGTGGCTAGGGTTTTATTAAAGTCTTCATCGGTGCTTACCTTGAGTTTTCGCTCAAGTTGTCGCGCACGGTCAGTAATGCGGGCTAAGCGATTAGATAAAACCCCGAGCGTGGCAGCAATACCCGTAATTAAAAAGACAGGGGCGACGGCAGTCTGAATTACTTTAGCCATGGTTAAAATATTTATAACGTCGTTACTCATTCATTTTCCATAGAGAAGTTAGGTTTTGTTTACAGTGATTTACAAATCACAGAAATGGAAAAACTTATTTAAAATTAGTTTGTTGTGATGTTTTTGCGATGCTATTCCTGCAGTTTTGTAATCCACTTGTAATTGAGTTGTTGCTAGCCTGAGGGCTGTAGTTCTATATTAAAATCACAATTCTAATCACATTGAATTGAGTAAATACAATAATATAAAACTCACTCCAGGGGAAATAATGTCTAATATAACACTGAAAAGAACCGCTATTTCATCAGCTATAGGTTTAGCTATGATGTCATACGGTGCAGCCGCCGCACCTGATTTATCTAAAGGATATGTCCCAGAAACATCAAGTGTAAAAACATACTCTCAAGATAAAACCATTTCTACTAAAGCACGCTATATTATCCAGCTTGAAGACGAGCCGCTAGCAACCTACAAAGGCGGCATTGCAGGGCTTGAAGCAACCTCTGCAGCAGTAACTGGGGATAGTAAAGTTAATCTATCTTCAGCACCTGCGTTAAAGTACAGCAGCTACTTAAAAGCAAAACAAAAAAGTGTAGCGCAAGTAGCCGCATCTGTTAGCGGTGGCTCGGTTTCACATTCATTTAGTACGTTATTCAACGGTATCGTGGTAGAAGGTGAGCAAGGTCAACGTGAAAAGCTCGCTAAACTTGCGGGTGTAAAAAAAGTATTTTTAGATACTGAGTACCACACATTAATGGATGCTTCTATTGATGTGATTAGAGGCGTTGAGGCATGGCAGGCGCTTGGTGGTCAATCTGAAGCTGGTAAAGGCGTTAAAGTTGCTATTATTGACTCGGGTATTCGCCCAGAAAACCCTATGTTTTCAGATGTGGGTTTTGCAGCTGCAGAGTTTAGTGAAGAAGAAGCGGCTTACATCGCAGAAAACCCCGATTACTGTCGTATAGAGGGTGGTGAAGCCGATTTTTGTAATAATAAATTAATAGTGGCGCGTGCATTTGGCCCAACACCAAGTGATGTTCACCCTGATGAATATATTGGTTCTCCACTCGGTTACGACGGTCACGGAACGCATGTTGCTGGTACTGCTGTAGGTAACCCAATTGAAATTACTTACCAAGACAATAACGTGTCAATTTCAGGTGTTGCACCAGCGGCACAGTTAATGGCTTATAAAGCGCTTTGGCACACAGCTGATGGACGAGGCAGCGGTACTACCGTTGCACTAATGGGGGCATTAGAAGCGGCCATTAAAGATGGCGCAGACGTAATTAATAACTCGTGGGGCGGTGGTGCTGGTGGTAATCCATCAAGCAGTGCATACAGTGATTTATTCACTGCTGCAGAAGAAGCGGGTGTAGTGGTTGTAACCGCAGCAGGTAACGATGGTAACGGCGCACAAACTATTGGTTGTCCTAGCTGTATTGAGTCTGGTTTAACAGTTGCCAATACGCAAACAGGGCGTTTCTTCTCTCAGCAAATTGAAGTGGCAGGTGAAACCTATTTAAGTATTGAAGGAAGCAATGGTTTATTAACAGACCCTATTTCACTTCCTATTATTTCGGCGCAAGTGATTGCTCCTGATAATTTTGAAGGGTGTGAAGAGTTTGCTGAAGATATCTCATTTGCAGACTCTGTAGCGCTTATCTCTCGTGGTAGCTGTGCGTTTTCAGCCAAAGCTGAAAATGCGGCGAAAGCAGGTGCAACAGCGGTAATTATCCACAACAATGTTGCTGGCGGTGCAATGGGTATGTCTATGGATGACGCCACAATTCCAGCCTCAGCGATTAGTCAAGAAGATGGTTTAAGCTTGGTTGAGCTGTTAACTGCAGCTGAAGAGCCGGTTATTGCTTCACTCGACCCTAGTGTTAAAAGAACAATTCAAGAGAAATTTACTGATGCAGTAAACTCTTCAAGTTCGCGTGGTCCTAATGGTGAGCCTAGCTTCTTAAAACCTGATATTGCAGCGCCAGGTACAGATATTTTATCTGCGTACTCGCCAGATGAAGGTAATGGTATTACCTTTAATGCTATTTCAGGCACAAGTATGGCGAGCCCTCATGTTGCTGGTGCAGCAGCATTGATGAAGCAAGCTCACCCAGAGTGGAATGCGGTACAAATCAAAACGGCGCTTATGAGCTCATCTAAAATGGATGGCCTACATAAAGAAGACTTAGTAACCAAAGCTGATGCATTTGATGTAGGTGCCGGCCGATTAGATATGCCTAATGCGCTAGAGGCAGCACTTACATTTGATCATGGCTCTTACGCCGATCCAAGTTGTTTAAGCGTTTGTAGCTTCTCAAATACCGTGCAAAATATGACTGATGTTGCTGGTGAGTGGACTGCAAAAGTAGTAACCGATATGCAAGGCGCTGAAATTACGGTTTCGCCTAGCACCGTTATGCTTGGCGCGCACGGTTCTACCTCTACAGACTCTGAAGGTGCAGAAACAAGCACAGACATGGCTGAATTTAACTTAGATATTGATTCAACATTTAACGATGTTAAAGGTTGGAACTTTGGCCATGTAGTGTGGACTCATACTGAGACAGGTCAAATCGCTCACTTACCATTTGCTATCTACGATAACGAAGCAACAAATAGCAGTGTGTTTAGTGCAACAGTCGATGCCGATTCTTTAAATTCTTCTACTCCAGCAAAAGTGGGCGTGCAATTTAATAATACTCTGTTCACTGACGAGCTATCAGTAAATGTTAAACTTGATGAAAATGCAGAACTTCTTAAAGGTGCAGCCCCTGTTGTTGAAGTGACTAATGGTGCAGGTGAAGTAACATTAAGTGAAGACAATAAAGAACTAACTTGGACGGGCACATTAGGGCCAAAAGAATTTGCTATTAACAGCAGTGATTTCTTAGGTACCTTCTCATTGGCTGATGAAGGCATTGAACCACAAGCGTGTCCTGACGGGTGTGATGAGATAACCATTACGGTTGAAGCTGACTTTATTTTTGATGGGAAAGAGTACTCAGCATTTACTATCTCAGATAACGGCTTTATTGCTGTTGGTGCAGATGTAAATACAACTAACTCTTGGAGCCCTCAAGCAATGCCTAATGCACGTACACCTAATGGTGTTATTGCGCCGCTTTGGGCTGACTTTGATTTAGCCGGTGGCACGAGCGGTGGCGGTGATCTTTATGTGGCTAAATTTGATAGCGGCTATGTAGTTGTAGAATGGCATGACGTTGAGCTTTGGGGTAGTTCTTTAGGTGATAAGTACACGTTCCAAGTGATCTTAAAAGAAGGCACTGATGAAGTTCGTATGAACTACATTGATGTGCCTGCTTTACCTGCACCTTACTCAGCGGGTGTAGAGTCTGCTGATGGCAACGTAGGTGCAATGCTGGACACAGTTCCAACGGGTAATGCTATTGGTAGTGGCTACTTAGTCGATCAAATCAAAGGCGGTGTTGTTGATATTCAATATCAAGCTTTTGCAAAAGATCGCAGCCATTACACAGCTGCAGATGCAGTAGAAGTTGATGAAGAACAAACAGTGACTATTGATGTATTGGCTAATGATATGGCTGAGTCGCGTTTTGTATTTGACGCAGTAGCTTCTTCAGAAACAGAAAACGCAGAATTCTCTGCCCATAAAGGTGTAAGAATTAAAGGCAGCTTAGTGGCATCAACTGTTGAGGTGGTTTCTGCACCTGCAAATGGCTCTACAACCGTGAATGAAGATGGCACGATTGATTATACGCCAAATGCACAGTTCTCTGGTGAAGATAGCTTTACATACACAGTGCGTGAAGCATCAGGCACTAGCGCCGAAGAAACTATGGTATCAATCGTTGTTAACGATACCATTGCAGACCCTCAGCCAGTGACGCCAACACCAGAGCCTGAAAGCAATGGTTCATCGGGCTCACTAGCTTGGTTAACATTACTTGCTGCGCCGTTTGCATTTATGCGTCGTCGTAAACAAAAGTAATTTTATAACTAGCACGTTATTTTAAAGGGAGCCTCGGCTCCCTTTTTACATAGCTTCACAAACTAAATTACACCACGCTTTATTATTAGGTATATTTAATAGCACCAATAATAAAAACTATAGAGATTTCATAATGATTCGTTCTTCATTCACGCTAGCCGCGTTATCACTCGCTGTGCTAGCCGGCTGTGATAATGCGCCTAAAAGTACACCTTCAGATACAGCAACTACTATGCAAACACAACAAACAGAAAAACCAGTGAGCGCCGTGGCGCCAATTGCTAAAAAAGTACCTCATGAAATGACGATTCATGGCGATACGCGTATTGATGATTACTACTGGTTGCGTGACGACGAGCGTAAAGCACCAGACGTTATAAGTTACTTAAATGCTGAAAACGTTTATACCGAGGCAATGCTTGCGCATACTCAAACATTGCAAGATAAGTTATTTGAAGAGTTAAAAGGGCGTATTAAAAAAGACGATGACTCGGTGCCTGTTAAAAAAGGCGACTATTTTTATTCATCGCAAACGCGTGGCGAAAACGAATACCCTACCTATGTTCGCAGTAGCGATTTTAAAGGCACTGATCAGCAAGTTATTTTAGATGTAAATGCGTTGGCCAAAGATCACGACTACTTTGCTGTAAGTGGCTTATCTGTAAGTACTAACGGAAATTTAATGGCGTATGGGGAAGACACCGTTAGCCGTAGAATTTACACCATAAAGGTAAAAGATTTAACCACAGGTCATTTACTCGAAGACACGCTTGAGGGAACAAATGGCGGCGTTATTTGGGCAAACGATAATAAAACCTTTTACTACATTAAAAAAGATGCACAAACCTTACTTGGCTATCAAGTTTTTCGCCATACGTTAGGTACACCGCAAAGCGATGATGAACTTATTTACGAAGAAGCTGATACAAGTTATTACACGGGTATTAGTAAGAGCAAAGATGGCTCAGAAATATATATTTGGCACAGCAGCACCAATGCCTCTGGTATGTCGGTACTCAGCGCAGATGATAATAAAGCAAAACCTAAGCGCTTAATTGAGCGTGAGGACGACCTAGAATACAGTATTTCAAAGCTTGGCAATACGTATTACATCGTCACTAACTTAAATGCGGTTAACTTTCAGCTTATGAAGGTGGATGTAGATAAAGCGCATGATAAAGCAAATTGGCAAACGGTAATTGCGCCGCGCGATGATATTAAGCTAGAAGGCGTTGATTTATTTAAAGACTACCTTGTATATCAAGAGCGAGAACTGGGTCAGTCGCGCCTTATTGTACGCCATTTAACGACTGGAGATGAGCACACGCTAAGCTTTAACGACAGTGCTTATACCATTGCAAGCTATGGCAACAACGATATAAACAGCGACAAATTACGTGTTTATTATACCAGTATGACGACACCGGTTTCGTCGTACGATATTGACCTTAAATCGGGTGATAAAACCCTGCTTAAACAGCAAGCCGTGTTAGGTGATTTTAACGCAGATAACTATGCCTCGGAGCGTATTTTTGTAGGTGCGCGCGATGGTATAAAAGTGCCGGTAAGCTTAGTGTACCGTAAAGATGCATTTAAAAAGGATGGCACAAACCCATTACTGCAATATGGTTATGGCTCGTACGGCGCTACCATGGACCCTACTTTTTCAAGCTCACGTTTAAGCTTATTAGACCGTGGCTTTGTGTTTGCTATAGCGCATGTGCGTGGTTCGCAAATGTTAGGGCGCCCATGGTATGAAGACGGAAAATTATTAACTAAAAAGAACACTTTTAACGACTTTGTTGATGTAACCAAATCATTAGTGGCACAAGGTTATGGCGCAAAAGACGAAATATTTGCCTACGGTGGTAGTGCTGGTGGTTTATTAATGGGCGCGGTGGTTAACCAAGCACCAGAGCTATATAAAGGGGTGGTTGCAGCAGTGCCTTTTGTTGATGTAGTTACCACTATGCTTGATGCAAGCATACCACTTACTACCAATGAGTATGGTGAGTGGGGTAACCCAAATGAAAAAGAATATTACGATTACATGCTGTCGTACTCGCCGTATGATCAAGTCTCAAAGCAAGCGTATCCTAATATGTTAGTGACTACCGGTTTACATGACTCACAAGTTCAATATTTTGAGCCAGCTAAGTGGGTTGCAAAGCTGCGTGACTATAAAACAGATGATAATAAACTGCTGTTTAAAATAGATATGGAAGCCGGCCATGGCGGGGCGTCTGGTCGCTTTAAACGCCTAGAAGATACTGCGCTAAACTATGCATTTATGCTTGATTTAGCCGGTATTAAAAACTAACAAAATCAAAATTAAGTAATGTTCTAAAGGTATAGCCGTTGGCTATACCTTTATTTTTTGCGGCAAGTTAAAGCTAAACATAGTGCCTTTGCCCAGCTCACTTTGTACATTTATTTCACTGTCCATAAGTTTTAGTAACCCCTTACAAATAGCCAGCCCTAAGCCACCTTGTTGGCGCCCTTCGTTATTTGAATTTGAAGCCTGGTAATGCGGATTAAAAATAGCGTTTAGCTCATCATGCTTAATACCCACGCCGGTATCAGAAACCTGCACAAATAATTGCTTTTCATCAATACGCTTAACGTTTACAGCTATGCTGCCGCCTTTAGGTGTGTGCCTTATTGCGTTATCAATTAAATTACTTAAAACACGCTCAAGTTTTGCAATATCGGCTACAACAGGAAAATCGCAAATTGCAGGCTTTACCGTTAAGTTAAGGCCTTTTTTCTCAGCGGTTAGAGAAAACTTAGCAATGCAATCGTAAATAAGCTCACCTAAATTAAAGGTTTCTTTGTGAATGCTTATTTCGCCGTTTTCTAAATGGGCTAATTCAAAAATTTGTTCAATAAGCTGTTTAAGCTGCGCGCAGTTATTAAGGGATACATGTAAGTATTCTTGTTGCTCTTGAGCGCTTAATTGTGACCCCGACTGATTAAGCACCTCTAAAAACCCCTGCAAAGAGGCAAGGGGGGTTCTTAAATCGTGAGATAAGTGGGTAAGCAACTCTTTGCGCTGTTTATCGCTTTGCTCAAGTGCTTTAAATTGCTCGTCAATACGGGTAACCATGGCTTGAATGTTACGGCCTAAACTGTGCACTTCGTTACTTTTTTGGGTCGAATAGTTGCTGAGCTTGGTATCGGTAAGGCTGTAATTAGCTGCTTCAATATTGCTTACATCACGGGCTAATCGCTGAATAGGATTGGTAAAAAAGCGCAGTAAAATAAGCATCGCAATCAGTAAAAATGCAAGTGCAGCTCCAAGCCATAATGCGGCAAGCCATAGTTTGTCATTATTTTTAATTGTGTTTAAAGAGGTATCGTAAGCTTCACCGCCAATAATTACATACAAGTACCCTTGTAGCTTATCGTTATTAAAAACAGGCGCTACAGAGAATATTTTTTGCTGCGCTTTATTTCTTGGATCATCACCATAAATTGGCGCTGCAGCTGGGTTGTTAATCAGTTTTTTTAAGGGGGCTAAATTAATATGAGTGCGTTTAACTTTACCAGGCTTTGCTGAGTAAGTGAGGATTTTTCCGTTTTCATCTACAAAATAAAACTCAAATGCGGGGCCTAATAACATTAAGGTATGAAATAGGTTTTCTAGAGCTGCGTAGTCGTATACACCCTCTTTTATTAATGGGTTATCTTGTACTAAATGCTCAGCTAGGGCTAAGTGCAGGTTTTGCTCGCCATGATGTTTTGAGGTGAGCTCTAGTTGTTTACTCCAGCTGTAAACGAGTGCACAAATAAAGCAAAATATAACCACCAACGACACCGCTAATTTTTGATACAAAGATAGGTTCATAATAAGGCTCTTAAGTAAGTTGGCTTGGATTTAGTTTGTAGCCAACGCCCCAAACGGTTTCGATAATAGGCGCTTGATGATGTAGCTCAAGTTTGGCGCGTAACCTATTTATATGTGAGTTAACGGTATGCTCGTACCCGCTGTGCTGATACCCCCATACTTTGTCGAGTAATTGCTGGCGGCTAAAAACATGGTTTGGGTGGCGAGCAAAATATACCAGTAAATCAAATTCAGTGGCGGTGAGGTTAAGTGCTTGTTCGTCTAAATAAACTTGATGTGAGCTAAATTCAATATTGAGTGAGCCGATATTTAGCCTTTGTTCGCTGCACGGGCTGTCGTTTTCGTTATTTTGAATTGCTAGAAGCTGTGAGCGGTGGCGTAGTTGTGTTTTAACGCGGGCTTGTAATTCGCGAGCAAAAAAGGGTTTGCAAATATAGTCATCAGCACCCATTTCAAGACCAATTACACGGTCCATATCGCTACTGAGCGCGGTAAGTAAAATAACGGAAATGGTAGGGTAGTGCTCTTTAATTTTACGGCATAAACTCAAGCCATCCATTTGTGGCAGGTTTATATCTAGTAAAATAAGCCCGTAAGGTTGTTTTGCTATTTTTTTAAGTGCGAGCTCAGCGCTTACAACATGGTCAACATGCAAATTTAACGCAGCAAGTTGAGTTGTTATTAATTGCCCTATTTCTCTGTCGTCTTCTACTACCAGTATTTTTTCGTGCCGCATGGTTAACCTCGTAAAAAAGGGACATCCGTGTCGCCTCACATCCCCATTACAAGCTGTTTTACTGTGTACGAGTGATCACGATTTTTGATACTGGGTTATCAAACTTATGTTCAGCACCTAGTGCAGAGTTTGATAAGCCATCTTGATTAGACACAACACCTGGGTGCATTGTGATTATATCGGCAATATCGTCGCGTATTTCGTTAAACCCTTCGCCGCCAGCAGCGGGACCAGGCACAGTGTCAGCTGTTTCTGTATTCGCCTCCGTACCTGCATCGTAAGCGGGCGTCGTTCGTGATATTGAACTGCCTACTTCCAATGTTGATACATCTACAGAACTAAGACCGGTAAAAGCGTCATTTGTATTCCCAAGCATGGCAGCAAAAGATAAATTAAGAACATCTTGTGCATCAACTAAAAGGGTTACAGAGGTTGTTTCGCCAGGGCCAATGCCGCCTTCAGCCGAGGCTGAAGCAAGTGCATTTTCATCGCTAAGGTACTCTTCATTAGCGCCGCTTTCTGCAATCATTTCTAAATCGACAGAAGCCGTCTCACCAAATTTCCATGGTGGGGTTTCATCAAATGCAATGACCGAGAGTGGTGATAGTGGTTGTCCAGCCGTTAAGTTACTAAAAGTGATAGTAAACTCATAAACAACAGGTTCGGGCTCTACAACAACCACAGGTTCTTGATCTTCAATAGAGTCGTTATTATCGTTATCGCCACATGCGGCTATTGAGCTGGCTAACAGTAAAATAAGCGCACTTTTTTTAAAATTAGAAAGAGATGACATAATTAACTCTCCTATTTAACCGTCACAGTTAATTTTGCAACGGGGTTTAACCATCTGTGTACAGTGTTATTCAAATCACTGTTTCCACCTTCTAGGTCATCATCGCCAAGGGCACCCGGGTGAATGTGCACCATCGTATTTGTATCGCCAGTTGTAATACCTGTACCGTTAGTGCCTGCTTGGCCGCCCGGCGCAGCAGGAATACCTAATACACCAGGTGCACCCGAGCCTTCTACTACAAGTTCGTTATTTGCTTCTGTACCTGCATCATAACCATTGAGGTAAACAGTATAGGTGCCTGCTTCTGTTGGAACTTTCCAGCTATCTAGACCTACAAAGCCATCATTGGTTGGCAGTAACATAGCCGCTACAGATAGGTATTCGTTACCATCGGTAGTTGTGAGCTCTGCTGTTGCAGATGCCGCGGGTGCTAAAAGGCCTGCCGCTGGGTTTTCTGCAATATCGCTGCTCGATGCTGACGCTTGAGTAACAAGTGCTGATATATCGCCGCCTTCAGCCATTGCTTGCAGTGCAGCAGAGGCTTCGGTTGCAACTTCAAATAATTTATCTTCGCTATCGTGTGCTGTTATTAGTACCGGTGTAAAATAAAGGCCTTTAGTAAGGTTAGTAATTTCTACTTCTAGCTCTGCTGCCAATGTTGATTGGCTAGCTACTGCTAAAAGGGTTGCAACTGTAAATGCTGAAGCTTTCATTATTATTTCCTGTAAGTGATGATTCAGGCTAAGTATTGAATAACCACCTCAAGAAACTCTCACAAAGTTATCACTTTTTTATCACAGCGGGTTAGGGCGTGTTATTTAACAATATAGCTACCTCTATATAGACACCTGCTCAATAAAAAGGCAGTATATATTAACTAATAAGGAGAGCGTAATGGAAGAAAATCAACAGCTTGAGCCGTTATCAAAAGACGAAAAAACATGGGCTATGCTTTGCCATTTAAGCGCTGTAGCCGGTTTTGTTATTCCGTTTGGCTCTATACTTGGGCCATTAGTGGTATGGCTTATTAAAAAAGATGAAATGCCAATTGTCGATTTACACGGTAAAAAATCGCTTAATTTTCAAATTACTATGGCTATAGCTTACTTTGTATGTTTTTTACTAGTATTTGCCGTAATCGGCCTCGTTTTGCTGCCTTTAGTGGCTATTTTTTCTTTTATCATGGTGGTTTTAGCCAGTATTAAAGCCAACGAAGGGAAAGAGTTTAATTACCCACTGAGTCTAAATTTGATAAAATAAATGACGACCCTTTAATAAACCCAGCTGTATGCTGGGTTTTTACTTTAAGTACTTAATGCTTTATATCACCTTATTTTTTAGTGCGTTTGTGTCCGCTACTTTATTACCAAGTTCTTCAGAAGTGGTACTTGTTACCATGATAAGCCAAGCAAAAGCTAATCTGTGGCTGCTGTGGTTAGCCGCTACTTCAGGTAATGTATTAGGAAGTTGTGTTAATTATTGGTTGGGAACTCATGTACTGCGTTTTAAGCACAAAAAGTGGTTTCCGGTATCGGCCAAGGGGCTTGAAAAAGCGCAATCTCAATTTAAAAAATATGGGGTATATAGCTTACTGTTTGCTTGGCTGCCGATTGTTGGCGACCCACTAACGGTAATTGGCGGCATATTTAAAGTGCGTTTTAGTCTGTTTTTATTATTAGTGAGCATTGGCAAAGGCGCGCGGTATTTAGCCGTTATTGCCCTTGCCAGTGGTGCACAAGCGGTTTTGTAAAGTTACTTTGACCAATCAAGCGTGAGCGAAACTGAGTCGGCAAAGCGCAGTGCATGCGGTTTATCTACTCTGGCTTTTGCGTAATGTACGCTTGGGTGTTTGTGGCATACTGCAAGTATTTCGGCAACCAGCTTTTCAAGCAACAAAAAGTGCCCTTGCTCTACTAGGTTTATCACCTCTTTGGTGATCACTTTATAGTTAAGCGCTTGGTCTACTTCGTCTGTTTTACAGGCGTCATCAGCAGGGTAGTGAATTTCTAAATTAATCACTACATCTTGCTTTTTTTCCCGTTCTTCTGGGTTAAAACCAATAAATGTACGTAAGCGTAAGTTGGTTACGTTAATAATTGCGTTGGCCATAATTAACCCTTAATAAGCTGTAAAAACTCGTTACGCGTTTTAGAGTCACTTCTAAAGTTACCTAGCATTACAGAGGTACGCATGCTTGAGTTTTGCTTTTCTACACCGCGCATCATCATACACATGTGTTTAGCTTCAACAATAACGCCCACGCCTTTTGCGCCGGTTACTTCTTCAACGGCTTTAGCAATTTGATGAGTAAGTTGCTCTTGTATCTGAAAGCGACGAGCAAACATATCAACAATACGCGCAAACTTAGATAAACCTAGTACTTTGCCATCGGGAATATAAGCAATATGGCAACGCCCAATAAAAGGTAATAGGTGGTGCTCACACATAGAATAAAGCTCTATATCTTGGACAAGTACCATGTCATCAGCGTCTGAGCTAAACACAGCATTATTGGTGATTTCATCAAGCGTTTGACGATACCCTTTGGTTAAATACTCCATGGCTTTTGCTGCACGTTTTGGTGTATCGAGAAGACCTTCTCGGCCTGCATCTTCACCCACAGCGGTAATAATATTTTGGTAGCTTTGCTTTAAATCGTCATGCATAAATTTCTCAGTTTAATGTGTGTTCTACTTTAAATGGCGGCCGCCATCCACAGGCAAAGCGCGGCCTGTGATGTAGTGGCTGCGCAGTAATAAATCAATACTATTAATAATTTCTTGGCAACCTGGTTCTATACCCATAAGAGATTTTTTAAGGGTTTTAGCACGGTAAGCCTCGTCATCGTGCTGATTAAAAATAATCAACGATGGCGCAACCGAATTCACCTTTATATTTGGTGCGTACTTAGCGCTAAACGACTTGGTTAAGTTATCAAGTGCAGCCTTACTTGCGGCATAGGCAATGTGCTTTGGGCTACCTGTTTCAACAACATAATCGGTAAGATGAATAATGTCAGCCGGTGTGCAAGCATCAGCTTGGTATGCCATTAATAGCTGTGCACAGGCATTATTAATTAAATACGGTGTTTTGGCATGAATGCGCATCATGTTATCAAACAAACTCGAAAAATCAGGGTTACTGGCTTCGCAGTCCCAGCTAGAGGCATTGTGTACAATAGCACGTAAAGAGTGAGTTTGCTGTTTGAGTGTTTCAATAAAGCTAGCTATACCGGCATCGCTGCTAAAGTCGGCGTGTATACATACGGCGCCTTGTTGTTCTAAGTCGTCGACTGCATCGTGGCGCGTACGATAGGTAATAATAATAGCTTGGCCTTGCGATAAAAAGTGCTTAGCAAGCGCAAGGCCAATACGTTGACCAGCGCCTGTTATTAAAATAGGAGATGTCATGTAATGCAGTTTTCTCTTTGGCAGGCGTTAAAATTAACTATAAATCAGTTTTTTTGTTTTACGTAACATTACGGCGAATAGATCAGCTAGTGCATATGCAGCACTAGCTGTTTAGCCGTTATAAATCATCGTAAATAGTCGGAATGGGTTGGCGCTTATGCTGAGTGCGAACATAAATATCAGTTAGCTTTTGCTCAACCTCTGCAGCCACCGGTTTGCCTTCTAAAAAGTCGTCAATTTGATCATAGCTCAGTCCTAATGCTTCTTCATCGGTGAGGCCTGGGCGGTCACTTTCTAAATCAGCTGTTGGGGCTTTTGTTACTAATAGCTCAGGCGCACCTAAGGCAGTTGCAAGTGCTCGAACTTGACGTTTTGATAAGCCAAATAACGGGGCTAAATCGCATGCGCCATCACCAAATTTGGTGTAAAAACCAGTAATGTTTTCAGCGCTGTGATCGGTACCTACAACGAGGCCTTGGCAAAAACCAGCTATTTCGTATTGCGCTACCATGCGTTGGCGTGCTTTTACATTACCTTTTACAAAGTCAATTTTAGCTTGCTCTGGTAGATCTTCACCACTGCCTACTACTGCCGCCATAGCTTGCTCGTGTAATGCATCGGCAGCAGGTTTTACGTTAACGGTCATGCGTTTACTTGGCTTGATAAAATCAACGGCCATTTGCGCTTCGTCTTCATCTGCTTGTACACCGTATGGCAAACGAACCGCAATAAATTGGTACTTATTAGTGTTTTGCTCTGCGTTTAGTTCATCTACGGCTAATTGGCACAAGCGCCCGCAGGTCGATGAGTCAACACCGCCGCTAATTCCAAGCACTAGCGATACACTATGGGCTGCCACTAAACGTGCTTTTATAAAGTTAACTCGACGGGTAATTTCGGCGTTTACATCAATAGTTGGCTGAACTTTCATTTCAGCCATAATTTCGGCGCGCATGGCCAGCTCCTCGTTATTTAATAAGTTGTTTTTAAATAGGCTTACATTATCTGGTTTAGTGGTTATTAATTAAAGTCCTAAATGTGCTTTTATACGGCTAAGCTCAGCTTTTAGTTCCTCAATTTCTGCAAGTAACTCGTTAATTTCATCGTTTTTAACTTCTGCGACTTCTGTAGCTGGCACTGGGCTTGGCGCTACTGCTGGGTCAGCAAAAAGGTGCATGTAGCGACTTTCTCGTTTGCCAGGCTCACGCTCAAGCTTTGTTACGTAGTCATCTTTTGCTAACGTGCTCAGGGCGGTTTCTACTTCGCTAACGTTTGTAAATTCAGCTAGGCGAGCGCTGCGCGTTCTTAGCTCACCGGGTGTTTGTGCGCCGCGTAACAGCAGTAAACATATAATTGCCCGTTGCTGCGTGCTTAACTGTAAGCTACTAAATTCTGTATTACAAAAACGGTGATCGTATTTATTAACTCGTCCCGAAAGCCCTTCGTCTAGCGTTACAAGGCGCTGACTTATAAGCTCATCAAGTGTTTGTTGCACCTCACTTTCGCTCAAGTTTACAACCGGGTCTCGATTTGATTTTTGGTTACACGCATTCGTCAGTGCGTTCAACGACAGTGGATAATGCTCGGGTGTAGTGCTTTGTTTTTCTAAAAGGCAGCCAATAACGCGCTGCTGATTTGCTGATAAATGCATGGCTTTTCTTTATTAGTAAACAGTATTTTTAGCTTACACCTTTATTGTGTACCAAGCCATTGTTGTAATTTAGGCTCTAGAGCTGCTGAATCTAAAGGTTTGGTTAAATAATCGTTCATTCCTGCATCGAGGCACTTCTCTTTGTCGCCCTGCATTGCGTTTGCCGTTAACGCAATGATTGTAATATGTTTATTATGCTTGCCCGCTTTTCCTTCGCGTATAGCTTGCGTGGCTTGGTAGCCATCCATCACGGGCATTTGGCAGTCCATTAAAACTAACTGGTATTTTTTGTCTTGGCTGCTGTTTAGCTTATCTAGTGCATCTTGGCCGTTTTGTGCAATATCAAAGGTAAGCCCAACTTGTTTTAACAACGCTGAGGCCACCACCTGATTTACTTTGTTATCTTCGACTAAAAGCACTTGCGCGTGCGCTGATATTTCTTTGGGCTTTTCGGTTAACTCATTTTGCAGTTGTGCTTGGCGCTGTTGTTGCTCAATGTATTTATCGTTAGTGAGTGAATCAAATAAATCTGAGGGGGTGAGCGGTTTAAATATCAGGCAATCTATATTTATGCCAATGTTGTTATGCTCTTGCGAATAACTCATTGGTGCCATAACAACCAGTTTGCTTTGCTTGGTGGTTACTCGGTTTTTTAATGTATTTATTTGCGGATGTGCAGCTTGCTCAAAAAAATGATAATCGACTAGCAATGCGTCTGGTTGGGTATCGCAGTTATCAAAATAATTAATGATGCCGCTATAGTCATTTAAAATATTAACGTGTGCGCCCCATACGCGTAATTGTTTGGCGGCAATATTGGCGTTAAGTGTGCAGGCATCAATAATTAAAATATGTTTGTTATTAATTAAGTGGCTGGGTAAATCTTGCGCTTTAGTTAAACGGGGCTGTATTTTTATAGAAAACGAAAAAGTGCTGCCTTCATTTAGCATGCTGGTTACGCTTACTTCGCCTTCCATTAGTTCACAAAGCTGCTTAACAATAGCTAGGCCAAGGCCTGTGCCGCCAAACTGGCGGGTGGTTGAGGCATCGGCCTGAGTGAATGAGTCGAATAAAGTTTTTTGTTTTTCTGCGTCTATTCCTATGCCGGTATCAATAATAGAGCAATGTAAAAAACTGCCATCGGTGGTTTCATCTATCTGCGCGGTCACCAGAATTTGCCCATCAATAGTAAACTTAACGGCATTGCCAATCAGGTTATTTAAAATTTGACGCAACCTATTCGGATCGCTAATTATTTCGCTGATAGTAATTTGGGTGGCATCTAAAATGAGATTGGTATTATTTTGCTCCACTTTAAGCGCAAACGACTCAACAACTTCACCAAGTAATTTAGGTAAGTTAAATTGCACATTTTCTATATCAAGTTTACCTGCTTCAATTTTAGAAAAGTCTAAAATGTCGTTAATTATATTTAAGAGCGACTGAGCTGAAGATTGTGCAAGCTCAATATGGTGCTCCTGCTGTTGGTTGAGCTGAGTGCGCTTGATAATATTTAGCATGCCCAGTACGCCGTTCATGGGGGTTCTGATTTCGTGGCTCATACTGGCTAAAAATTCACTTTTAGCCATTACTGCTTGCTCTGCAGCTTCTTTGGCGGTGACTAGCTGTTGCTCTGTTTCAATACGTTGCTGACTTGAATGCAAGCTGCCCACGAGGGCGGCTACAGCAATTAAAAAGCTTTCTTCGTTACGTGACCACGGGCGCATTGAAGCACATTGCTCAGCGCATACTATGCCAATGGAGCCACTTCCCGCCGGTATGATTGCGCACAGCATGGCATTAATATTGAGCGGCGCAAAGTAATGCGCTTTAAGGGGTTTTAGTAGAGGGTGATTTTGGGCATCACTGGTGCTAAACACAGCGTGTTTTTCGATGGCTTCAAAAAAATCTGGCGCCTCTTTTTTAAGCCAAACCGCATTATTATTACCCATTCTGTTTTCAATATTATGGGATGCTATAGGACTCAATGAGGTTTTTGAGCTATTAAAAAACCAAATACTGGCTTGCTCAATGTTTAGAGCATGGCAAATAGATTCAGTAATAACTTGTTTAGATTGGCTTAATTGGCCACTTAAAATAAGGTCGTTGGCTGTAAGCGACGCTAAAATTTCGTTATGTAGGGCAATTTTGCTGTTTTCAAGTTCAATGCGCTTACGGGTATCAATATTTTGCAATGAGCCAAATATTCTTACACAGCGCTCGTTTTTTCGCTCAGCTTCACCATGAATAAGCACCCACATTTCGCGCCCTTCAGAGTCAATTACTTCAAGTTCGGCTTCGTAACTTTTGCCTTCTTTAATTGCAGATTCAACCAGCTGAGTGATACGTTCTCTGCTTTCGCCTGCTTTAAAGTAATTTAAGTTTGTAGGCCAGGTAGGCTCTTTATTTAGCGGGTATTTAAAGATTTTTTTGGTCATATCTGACCAATACACTTGTTTGGTTTCTAAATTAAATGACCACGCCCCAATTTGGGCAAGGTCGCTCATTGCCTCCAGCATTTTTTCGTTTTGTTGCTGGCGGTTTAGCATTTTTAAAAAGAATAAGAACGCCCATATTAGTAATCCGCAAATAATTATAATGGCAATTCTAAGCGGCCATATAGTTGAAGGTGCAGGGCTCCAACCTTCTTTAGGGGCTACGTATAATTGCCAGCTTCCCCCTTGAAAATTAAGCGTAAAATCAAGCGGCTCTTGTGTGGTTATATTGTTATTGCCATAAAAAAACTCGCCTTTTTTGCCTAAACCATGACGCCCTTGAATAGCAATGTTGTAGTTTTTTTCAAGCTCTTTTATGCCTGAGTTTTTATATACTTTTTCAATGTCGAGCACCACCGATAACAACCCCCAAAAGCGGTTTTCGGGCGGAATATAAACAGGCACTCTGGCAATAAGGGCAATGTCGCCTTGCACTAGTTTAAGTGGTCCTGCCATAACAATAGTATTGGTATCACGGGCTCTAATGGCATCTAGGCGTTGGTTTTTGTTTTCTAAAAAGTTTAAGCCAATGGCTTTTTCGTTACCTTTTAGTGGGTAAGACATACGAATTATCATGTCGGGTGCACCACCAATATGGCGCAGCTCACTGGAGGTTTTAAACAAAGGCGCGGCAATTTGTTCAAACCGTGCTTGTTGTAACTCAGGTTCAGCTGATACAGCAACCGCTAATCCACGAACTAGCTGAATGTTTGATACCAAGGTGGCCTCTAGTTGTGCACGGTATGTACTTACTTGAGATAAAATTTGTAGGCGGTGGGCGTCTTTTGCGCGATTGTAGTTAATTCTATCTAACACAATGCTCACTAATATTATTAGCGTAAGCGATAACCAAAAGGTCAGCTTATAGTTGCTAATAGTGTTTTTTTTGTTGTTATTTTTTGGCGGCATTGGCTAAGTCATGCTGTTATTTTAGGCAATTTAACTATAGCTAATTTATTGTATAAATAAAAACGGCGCTGATAAATTAGCGCCGTTTTATTTTTATAATTAGTAGTTTAACTATTAAGCGTCGGTTACTTCACGTGCCCAATGGTTTTGCTTAGCGACATGTAACTTACGGTAACCATCAAGTAGTGCTGCATGCTTTTTAAAGCCTTCAAGCGATAAACCTGGGAAGGTTAAACCATTAAATAATTTACGGCCTTCTGCTATTTCAATAGCCAGCGTTACGTTATCGCTGCCAAACATTAAACCCAGTGCATCTTGGTAGTCGGCGTAGTCGCGCTCGTCATCGTATTTAATTTCAAGAATGGCTTTTAAACAGCGGAA
The DNA here is from genome assembly GCF_002433295.1 of Pseudoalteromonas sp. UBA6610. Lineage (NCBI taxonomy): Bacteria > Pseudomonadati > Pseudomonadota > Gammaproteobacteria > Alteromonadales > Pseudoalteromonadaceae > Pseudoalteromonas > Pseudoalteromonas sp. UBA6610. The sequence continues at coordinate 24,242 of NZ_DJHW01000013.1, forward strand.
GTGGCGCATTGCATCTTCGTTTACTTGGCCTGTGTGTAGTATCCAGTCTACCCAATCAATAGCTTCTTCGTTGCCTGCGGCTAAACATAAGTGCGCTTTAAGCTCACCAATACGCAGTGTATGCCATGGTGTGTCGGCATCGGTGGCAAGGCCAATAAATTCAGCAGCACGGATAATATCGCTGTGGCCTGCTTCTTCTAGGCTGTCGTAAATGTCCATCCACTGCTGCGCATCGTACTGATCAAGCGATAGGAATGCTTCACGGAATTTAGCGCCTTCGTTGTTGTTACGCCAAATTAGTTCATCTACTGGGTAAATGTCTGACATACCTGGTACTAAAATACGACATGCATACACGTTTAAGTGTGTGTAATCCATAATGTAAATGTCGTGGCCCATGCTGTGAATTAAGTCAGTACAGAAGTTGTATTCTTGCTCTGTAGTACCGCTAAAGTCCCAATGAACAAAGTCAAAGTCGGCGTCGGCACGGAAAAAGTCATGCGAGATTAAACCGCTTGAGTCGATAAAGTGCAGCTCAATGTTTTCAGGCGTTGCAACTTCATCGTTATCAAAAGTAGCTGGTTGGAACACATCAAGTTGATCAAGGCGACGTCCTTGCAGTAGCTCGGTAACCGTACGCTCAAGGGCAACTTCAAATGATGGGTGAGCACCAAATGAGGCAAACACAGAGCCATCAACAGGGTTAATAAGCGTTACGCTCATTACAGGGTATTTACCGCCTAGTGATGCATCGGCAATACGTAAATGAAAACCATGGCTGCGTAGCTCTTCACACGCCTCGTGAATTTTAGGGTATTGCTTTACAACCTCTTCAGGGACGATAGGTAAACAAATACCTTCTGCGATAATACGGTTTTTAATGGCGCGCTCAAATACTTCTGATAGCCCTTGTACGCGTGCTTCAAACTTAGTATTACCAGCGCTCATGCCGTTAGAAACAAAAATATTACCAATTACGTTTACCGGAATGTATACGTCTTGGTTATCGCGTTGGCGTGTGTATGGCAATGTACAAATGCCGCGCTCGTTATTACCTGAGTTAAAGTCAAAAAGGTGTGAGGCATCAAGCTCACGCTCTGGGTCAAAGTAATCCCAAAGGCTTTCGTCCATTATGCCTTCTGGCACTTCATTGCCTTGAACTTTAAACCATTTCTCATTTGGATAATGAGTAAAGTCGCTGTTTGCAAATTCTTCACCTAGGTAAAAGTCGGCAAAAAAGTAATTACAGCTTAATCGTTCAAAGTATTCACCTAACGCAGAGGCAATAGATGCTTTATCGGTTGCGCCTTTACCATTGGTAAACATAACACCGCAGTCGCTGTCTTTTATATGAACTGAATAACAGTTAGCTACAGGGTTAAGCCAAAGTGCTTCTTCAACATTGATGTTTAGCGCTTTTAGCTTGTTTTGCATGGTAGAGATAGACGATTCTAGGTCGCGGTCTTTACCTTTGATAAATGTTTTTTCAGTCATATGAGTCTCAACTAGATCTGCACAAAATGTGGAATGGCTATTATCGTGGATTTTGATGTTTATTTCACCCTTTGCGAGTAAGAACATTATTATTTAATAAAACTATGGTTATTATATGTGCAACAAATGGTGCAAAGGACAAATTAATGTTTAAAGTAATCAAATGGCTAGTATTACTCGTTGTGGTTTTAGGCTTAGCTGTTACAGCGCTTGTGTATGGCGTATTAAGTTTAAGTATGCCCACACTTGATGGTAAAGGTCAAAGTACAGCAATTAATAAGCCGGTTACTATTTCGCGTGATGCACTAGGACAGGCGGTTATAAAGGCCGAAAACCGCAATAGCGCTGCATACGGGTTAGGTTATGCGCATGGGCAAGACCGTTTTTTTCAAATGGACTTATTAAGACGTAACGCCGCAGGTGAGCTTAGTGGGTTATTTGGTAAAGCGGCCCTTGGGCTTGATAAAAAAATGCGCTTTCATCAATTGCGAAAACGTAGCCGCGCTATATTAAACACCTTACCCGAAAGCGATAAACAACTATTAAACAGCTACGCCCAAGGTGTAAACGAAGGGCTGGCACAAGTTGGTTTTGCAAGCTTTGAGTATTTACTTACAGGCGGAGCGCAAAAAACATGGCAAAGTGAAGATAGCCTATTAGTTATATTTAGCATGTACCTTGATTTGCAAAGTGCCACCTTTGAGCGAGATGAAGCTCTCATGCATATTGAGCAAGCATACGGACAACACATGGTTGCTTTTTTAACACAACCTAGCCAATACCAAGCGGCGCTTGATGGCAGTAAACTTGCCCCGTTTACAGGCACCATTCCTCAACTTCCAGAGCAAGCACAGCACACGGTTAAAAATATTCAGGCAAACCAAGAGCGCGGTAGCAATAACTGGGCAGTAACCGGTGCGCATACCCAAACGGGAGCAGCCATGCTCTCTGATGATATGCATTTATCTATGGCGGTGCCGGTTATTTGGTACAGGGCGCAGCTTAACTACACACAAAATGGCGAGCAAGCTCAGGTAACTGGCGTATCACTACCTGGCGCCCCTGCTATTGTGGTGGGTACCAATAATAAAATTGCCTGGGGCTTTACTAACGGCTACATAGATACCGCTGATTGGATAGCGCTAAATGATGACAGTAAAACATGGCAAGTAAATGAGCCAATAGCGCTGCCAAATGATGAGGTAGAAAACTACCCATTAACGTTAAGCGAATATGGCCCAGTAAAATATATAAATAAACAGCCTTATGCACTTAGCTGGGCTGCACACCAACTTTATGCTGTAAACATGGACCTGCTCAAACTAGAGCAAGCCACTAGCGTAGATGATGCGCTAGATGTGGCAAGCGATGTGGGTATTCCGGTACAAAATTTAATGGTGGTAGATAGCCAAGGCAGTGCTGCATGGCAACATATTGGCGCTATACCGGCGCGTAAAACACCGAGTGAGCTAAGTGTTAATGCAAACGAATACTCACCCGACTGGCAGCAAAATGAGCATCAGCGCCCTTATGTTAAAAACCCGCAAAATGGACGATTATGGACAGGTAATTCCCGCGTTGTGTCGGCCACTGATAATGCACGCTTTGGCAATGGCGGGTACGCGCTAGGGGCTCGCTCGAGCCAAATTCGTGATAGGTTATTTGAAAAACAAAGCTTTGCTGAGAGCGACTTTTACGCGCTACAGCTTGATAACCAAGCCCGCTTTTTAACGCCATGGCACACATTGCTACTTAATCAGCTTAAAAAAGACAAAGCCAAAAACGCACAGTACATAAGTGCACTTGAAAACTGGCAGCAATGCGCATGTGCAAGCTCGGTAGGTTACACCTTAGTTAAACACTACCGCAGCACATTAATTAATACTGTATTTGCAAGCATGGAGAACAAACTTAATGAGCAAGACGCCACGCTTAGATATGTAAAACGCGATCTAGAACCAGCTATATGGCAGCTTATTAAAGATAGGCCGGGCTCATGGGTAAACCCTGAGTATAAAAATTGGGACGAGCAGTTATTAGGTGCATTCAGCCAAACAGTGACAGCACTTGGGGCTGAGTATGGGGATAACTTACAAAATTGGCAGTGGGGTAAAGTTAATGCGCTTAATATTGAGCACCCGTTTGCTAAACAAATGCCCATACTGGCTAAGCTTTTAAATATGCCTGTAGCGCCAGCTTTTGGCGATAGCTACATGCCCGCCGTACAAGGCAAAAGCTTTGGTGCATCGCAGCGCTTTATTGCCCAACCAGGGCATTTAGAAAACGCCATTATGGCAGTGCCCGGTGGGCAGTCGGGGCATCCGCTATCCGCGTTTTATCGTGCAGGCTTTAGTGACTACATTGAAGGTAAGCACACGCCTTTATTGCCACAAACGCTAATACATCAAATAGTGATAGAGCCAGCACGATGAACTAAATTACAGTTAATCACGTTCTATATAATCATTAATAAATCAACAGAGAACTAAAATGAAAAAAATACTACCCGCATTAATAACAGGCTTATTACTTAGCAATGCAACACATGCAGATGAAAATCCGGTAACGGCAGAAAAACTAAGCGACAGTGTGTATGTACTGTTTGGCCAAGGCGGTAACATTGCCGCAAGTGTAGGAGAAGATGGCATTTACATTATTGATGACCAATTTGCCAAGCTTTCAAACGACATTAAAAAAACCATTAGCGATTTAAAACCCGGTAGTGCAGAGTTTGTAATTAATACGCATCATCATGGCGACCACACTGGCGGCAACGAAAACTTTGCCAAAGCCGGTGCGCATGTCATTGCGCACGACAACGTACATAAGCGATTAGAAGAAAAACACGGTGCAAACTCAGATTACCTGCCACGCATTAGCTTTGGCCACGATTTAAAACTGCATTTTAATAACGAACACGCCCATGTAGTGCACTACGCCCATGCACATACCGACGGTGATTCGGTGATATTTTTTAATAACGATAACATAGTGCACATGGGCGATATTTACTTTAACTTTGGCAGCTTGCCGTTTGTTGATGTAGATAGCGGCGGCAGTGTTGACGGAATATTAGCAGCCGTAAATGACGTTATTAAGCAAATAGACGAGCGCACCATAGTGATACCCGGGCATGGGCCGGTAAGTGACCGTTCAGGGCTGGAAACGTATGCTAAACTTGTTAAAAAAGCCAAAGATTTAATGCTAAAAGCAATGCAAAATGACGCAAGCTTAGAGCAAGTACTAAAAGCCGATCCATTGGCAGAGCTTGGCCTTGAATACGCAGGCTGGTTGCCAAAAGAGAAAGTGACTACACTTTTTTATCGCAGCTTAAAGTAGTACGCGTAACGTAAAAAACATGATACAAAGCTGAGTGTACTTTAGCGTACATTCGGCTTTTATTTTATTATGCCCAAAGGAGTTGTGTATGTCGGCAGAAAAAACCCACCTAGAAATTTGTAACTTAACAAAAGAGCAGTATCCGCAAATTAAAACTTTGATGGATCAGGCTTATCCCGATTTAGGTGGCGCGTGGCCAAGCCATACTATTTTTAGATTGATAGATCAGTTCCCTGAAGGGCAAATAGGCATTGTAGATGATGGCGTGCTGGTGGGCTTAGCACTAAGCGTGCAAGTAGACTACGCGCGTTTTTCAAATCCTCACACTTACGAAGACATAGCCGATGGGCACGACCGGGTATTTAGTGACTCCGACGGCGATGCACTATACGGTTTAGATGTAGCAATTAGCGAAACCCACCGAGGCATGCGCTTAGGGCGCAGATTATACGATGCCCGTAAAGAGTTGTGCCGCCAATATAACTTGCGCGCTATTTTAGCCGGTGGCCGTATTCCGCGTTATTACAATCACAGCAGTGAAATGACGCCAATGGAATACATTGAAAAGGTTGACCAAAAAGAGCTTTACGACCCAATTTTAAGTTTTCAGCTTTCTAACGACTTTCAGGTAAAACGGTTACTTAAAAAGTACCTGCCGGAGGATCAAGAGTCTGTAGGTTACGCCACCTTGCTTGAGTGGAATAACATAATGTACGAGCCAACCGATACCGTGCTCGAATCAACTAAATCGATAGTGCGTATAGGTGCGGTGCAATGGCAAATGCGCTGTGTAGAGTCGGTTGACGAAATGCTCAAGCAGGTAGAATACTTTGTAGATACGGTATCTGACTACAAAAGCGATTTTATATTATTTCCGGAATTTTTTAACGCGCCACTTATGGGTTTAGGCGATCAGAATAATCAAACCGAAGCAATCCGCTATTTAGCCGAATATACCGAAACATTTAAAAACGCGATGTCGCGTATGGCAATAGAGTATAACGCCAATATTATTACCGGCTCTATGCCACTTGCCGAAGACGATAAAATTTATAACGTAAGTTACTTATGCCACCGTAGCGGTAAAATAGACGAGCAGCGAAAAATACACATAACCCCGCATGAACAAAATGATTGGGTGATTCAAGGCGGCGACAAAATTGCCGTGTTTGATACCGATGCTGGGCGTGTAGGTATTCAAATTTGTTACGATGTAGAGTTCCCAGAGCTTTCGCGCATATTAGCCAAGCAGGGGCTTGATATACTCTTTGTGCCGTTTTGGACCGATACTAAAAATAGTTATTTACGGGTTCGCCATTGTGCGCAAGCGCGCGCAATCGAAAACGAATGTTATGTGGTTATTGCAGGTTCAGTGGGTAACTTACCTGAGGTAGAAAGCCTAGACGTACAGTACTCGCAATCGGCAGTGTTGACCCCGTCTGACTTTTCTTTTCCGCACGATGCAACATTAAATGAAGCCACACCTAATACCGAAATGTTACTATTCAGCGACCTTGATATGGATAAGCTAAAAATTCTTCATAGCGAAGGTACGGTGCGCAATTTAAAAGATCGCCGCGAAGACTTATACGACGTAATTTTGAAAAAGAGAGATGTTTAATGGCATGGATTTATTTAGTCATTGCCGGCTTGCTTGAAATAGGCTGGCCAATTGGTTTAAAAATTTCACAAAATCCCGACACACGCTGGCAGGGTATAGTAATGGCAATTGCATTTTTAACAGCCAGTGGTTTTATGTTGTGGCTTGCACAAAAGCAAATATCAATGGGGACGTCCTACGCCGTATGGACCGGAATAGGTGCTGCGGGTACGTTTTTAGTGGGTATATTACTTTACGGTGATGCAGCCACGTTTGGCCGTATTGCTGGTGTACTCATGATCATTTGCGGTGTGATAACGCTAAAAATTAGCTCTTAAAAAGAGCGCTTAATACTCGCTTTAAACGTTATAAGCAGCTTATAGTAGCGCAGGTTTAAAAGCCTGCGCTTTTTTATGTTCTCAATTTGGCAGTATCACCAAAATAGCGGCAATGGCTATAAGTATTAAGCCCGCGGTATCTTGCTTTTTAAGTGGCTGTTTGAGCCAAAGTACAGCAATTAGCATGGTAAAAAATACCTCTACCTGACCAAGCGTTTTAACATACGCTACGTGCTGTAAACTCATCGCGCTAAACCAGCCAATAGAGCCTACACAGCTAAAAGTACTAATTGCGGCAGTGGTGCCTTTATATTGCCAAAGTTTGCCAACAGTGTGTGGCTCTTTTAGTAATAAATAGCCAAGTAATATAAGCGTTTGTAGGCTTATTACAAACAGTAAAACCCATGCAGCTGAGTGTGGAAACAATAACCCTGAATTTAAGCTCGCTTCACGCACCCACAGTGATGTAAGGGCAAAGCTGGTACCACAGGCTAGGCCAAGTAACGCTGTTTTAGCATCAAAGTGTTTTACGCTGGTTATGCCGCTAAGTAAAAGCACCGCAATAGCGCCTAAAAATACACCCAGCCAACCAAGAAGGCTAAGCGCAGAACCAAAAAACAATACCCCTAAAATAGCCGCTACTAACGCCTCACTTTTAGCAAGCCCTGCACCTATGGCGTAATTATTCATTTTAAACAGCTTTACCATTAAGCCGGTGGCGAGTATTTGCATAACACTTGCGCCAATAACAAACCCCCAAAAGGCATTATTAAAGGTAGGCATGGCTGTGTCTTCATATTGATAAAGACCATACAAATACACTGCAGCAATAGGGCCGGCTAAAATAAAGCGCGAAAGGGTTACGCCAGCCACACTTGCATGTGCGCTTAATTTACTTTGCAGGGCATTTCGCCATGCTTGCATAAAGGCGGCTAAAAAAGTGAAAAAGATCCAGGTCATAGGGGTCGTCGGTAAAAAATAAGGTCTATAAGTTAACAATCTTTAGTTATTAATGCGATGCATTAAGGGTAATAGTGAATATTCATCACCTGCGACATTATGCCGCACTGCTTTATAGGTAAACTTAGCTATAGTAAGTATGATGTTATTGTTTAGCCGCCTGCGTATGTCATAAAACGTGTTGGCGGCTTTTTTGTGTATGTGTGTTATATGTATTGGTTAAATAACTAGGTTTTAAGATAAGAGAATAAATTATGACAACATTAGTAGTATGCGCATTACTTGCTGTATTAATGCCTTATTTTGCAAAAATACCAGTGGCCATTGCAATGGCAAAGCTTGGCCAATACGACAATAAACACCCGCGCTCTCAACAAGCAAAATTAACGGGCTTTGGTGCGCGAACGCTCGCTGCTCATCAAAATTGTTTTGAATCACTTGCAGTGTTTGCCGTTGCTATTGCGGTGATATTGGGAACTAACTCGGTAAATGCAGTAACAGAAACCTTGGCGGTTACCCATATAGTCTCGCGCACTTTGTATTGCATTTTTTATTGGTTAAACTTAGATATTTTACGTTCGCTTGTATGGTTTATTGGCTTAGGAACTGCCATTGCCATGATTGTAGTGAGTATCTAATTTTATAAGTAAAACCACAAAGCAAGCGGCCTAAAAGGGCGCTTGCTTTGTGCTCTTGAATAACTAAATAGCATTAATGCGATACTTTAATTCGCTCGATTAAATCGGTATTAGCAACCTCGCTGTTTATAGCAAAATCGAGCTGTACAAGTACATCATTAAAGCCTGCCTCAGAGATTTTATACTCCCACTTTGCCAGCGCTTCTTTAGCTGATTTATCAAAAACGTCTGACGGCTTAGATTGAATGACACTAATGTTTTTTGTTCTGCCATTGGCGGCTATATCGTACTTTAATACAACCGAGCCGCCAATGCCTTGCTTAGCGGCTTGGGCTGGGTAGACAGGTTCAATGCGTATTGTTGGTGAAATATGATCCTCTTTCGTTATTTCAGTTTGGGGCTGTTTTGCAATGGCTAAACCGCTAAGCATGCTTGTTGCCATTAGCAGTAAGCCACCTTTGGCAAGGCGAGAGTGATTGCCACTGTGCTTTATATTGGTAAGTCGTTGTAACATGGTTTTTTTATCTCCGTAGTGTGAATAAGCCATTAGGCCTGCGGGCGCTGCCGCCGCGCAGTTAACTAAGGCTTTGCTGTATAAAATGTGTTGGTGTGTGGTTTTATTGGCAAGTACCTGCTGATCACAAGTTAGCTCCTGCAAGCGTCTAAAGCTTGCGTAAGCCATCCAGGCGAGCGGGTTAAACCACATTAAAATAGTAGTCAGTAACAGCAGGGCATTTATTAGGTTATCTTTGCGTTTTATGTGCACAGCCTCATGCTCTAAAATAAGTGCCAAAGTGGCTTTATCAAACTGGGTTTTGTAATTACTAGGCAGTATGAGCTTACTTTGCAAAATACCTACCACCATTGGCGATGCAATATGGTTACTGGTATAGGTTTTAATGTGTGAGGTTAGAGTGTGTTCGCTATTAATTAAATAATTGAGCTGCAGATTTTTTATAAAGCGAATATGCACAACAAACGCTATGCTAAACAGCACTAGGCTAACCACTACATAAAGCACGGCCCAATTTAGGCCTAAGTTATTAATAAGGGGTTGGTTAGGCGTTATTAAATAATGGCTAATGGCGCTATTTTGCAGTGGCTTAATGTTACTTGGTAAGTTTGCAACCAGTAACGATACGGGGATTAGGCATACTAATTTATACACAAAGCCTGGGCCAAGCAGCCTTAAACTAAAACGCTCACATATAATAAACCCGCCAAGCATTATGCTGAGTAATAATTGCTGCTCTAGTAACCAGTTAAACAGGGTTTGAATATCCATAGCCACTCCTTACTTTTGGTTTTTTTCCCAGTCATCAATGACCTTTTTTAACTCGTTTATATCTTGTTGCGAAAGCTGCTCTGATTTAGCAAACCCGCTTACCAGCGGCGCTATGCGGCCACTAAAAAAGCGCTCAATAAAGTTTTTGCTTTCTTTTAATGTGTAGTCGGCGCGCTCCATACAAGGAGTATAAATATATTGGCGGCCGTCTTTTTCAAAGGTCAGTGCGCCTTTTTTAACTAATCGACCCAGTAGGGTTTTAATGGTTTTTTCGTGCCATTGTTTATCATCGCTTAAGCGCTCAATAATTTGGCTGGCGGTTGCTGGGTAATTAATCCAAAGCGCATCAAGCACGTCGAATTCTGCTTTTGATAACTCAATCATTTTATTGCCTACAAATGTAATCTTTAAATTAAGACTACACCTGTAATCTATTTTTGCAAGGTTATTTTAACTTTTTTGTGCGCTATTTAAACGAAGGTTAGATTTTTGAAATATCTGTTTTATTAATTTGTATATAGTGGTTTTCAGGTAGGTTTAGTCTTGAAAGAGCAAGTTCGCTAAATTGTGCCCGATATAAATCAATTACTTTAAAGCCGCAGTACTGCGCCATTTTACGTATTTGTCTGTTAAGCCCTTGCTTTAAAATAATACTAAACTGGTTGTCAGCTATTTTTGTTACTTCACACGGTAAGGTTACTTGTTTATCTACGGGGATTCCTGCGGCCATTTTTTCACAAAACGCATTATTAATAGGTTTATTTACTGTGACTAAATAATGTTTCGGCTGGTGGAAGTCAGGGTGAATAAGTTGATTACAAAAATCTCCGTCGTTGGTCAAAATAAGCAATCCGCGAGAGTCTTTATCTAATCGGCCAATGGGGTAAACCCGAGTGAGGGTAGGTAAATGGTGAATAAGGCTGGCGGGGTCATTTTCATTTAATTTGCAGTCAATACCTATAGGTTTGTGATACGCAAAATAAACTAAATCGGCAGCCCCTTTTACTGCTTGGCCATTAACTATTACGTCGTCTTGCTCATTAACGTGATCAATATGATTAGCAGGGCGATTATTTACCGTTACTCTCCCATCATCTATTAAGCGTGATGCTTGTTTTCGTGAGCACACACCAGCGTGAGCAATGTATTTAGCGAGTCGAATTTTATTGCTCATAAGCTTAAAAGGCAGTGATGTAATAATTTGATCGCGATTATAGCAAAGGTGCGTATCTATAAAGTTACTTTTTATTAAAAGGCGATTGTTATGGGTATGAAATTTTCTGAGTTAAAAAAGCACGAACCATTACAAAAAGTGGTCGCGCACTCCCTTGAAATGGCGCTCTATCAAGTGTCTGTCATTATAAATAACGTAGAGTATTACGTTACTGAAGAAAATGGCGAGTTTGTAAAAGCGCTCAGCCCGCTGCATATTCAAAAACGTTTTGAAAAAATAGCCTACGCCGAAATGGTACTGCGACATACTAGCGCTTACGATGAAATGTGCGGCCAACCCGAGAAAACAAGCAGCAATCTGCTAGAAGTACCTTATGGAAAAAATAACCTTTTTTAATTAAGTTTGTTAATATTCGCTTTTTAAGACGCGTAATATGTACCAATTACGAGCTGATCATTCCGACGCATTAAGCTCTTCACTGCGTAGTGAAATAGTTGAATTTAACGCGCAGCATTTTGATGCGGCTAAAGTGCCATTAGGCTATAAATTTGTAGATGAAAAAGGCAGCTTAATTGCGGGCGTGAGTGGTTATGTGTTTGGTAATTGGCTAATGATTAACTGGCTTTGGTGTAGCGATACCGCGCGGGGCAAGGGGTTAGCAGGCAAGCTTATAAATGCGCTTGAGCTTGCTGCTATTGAGCGCGGCGCTAATACCGCACAGCTCGATACACTCGATTTTCAGGCCAAGCCTTTTTATGAAAAGCGCGGATACGTGGTTAAGTATCAGCTTAACAACTATCCACGCTCTGGTACGCGTTACTTTATGGAAAAAGCGCTTTAATTTAGTAGCTTAGTGTTATTTCTCTTTTAGTGGCTCACCATCAAAGCTCAGGCCTAAAAATGGAGTCGCTTCTGGCGCTAACATAAACGTGCGAATGTTCATGTGATCATCGCCTTTAGGGTTTTGTAGTACGTCTTCGCGGTAAAACTTACCAAAACAATCCAATGTATTTTGCTTGCTTAAATCGTTTAATTTAGCAAACGCAAAAATTTTACATGAGCCGTTGTTCTCGCTTGCAGAGCTAAGTAAGCCGTGGTTATTAAATCCACACGCGGTAAAATCGTAATTAGCTTCTATTACCGCCATGGTATCGCTAAATTGTATGCTTTTAGGGTTGTCTGCAAGTTGCTGTAAAAAATCGTTTAGGGTCATGTTTTTTCCTTAAATTTAAATTATTTAGCACTCAACTCTAACTCATCTGTTTGTTGATTTATATTAAATTTATATCTAGATAAAAAGTTCATTCCTAACAAACCTTGGCCGCGGGTGTTTTCAATACTGAGCACTTCAAAACCGTAAATAGTTTGCATCCCTACTTTAAACGACTCAATTTGGTAGCGTTTTACTCTAATTTGCCCATTCGCCGTGTTTACGGTTACATCGCCTAAATACAGTGGTCTGGGTGAAAGTTGGTTAAGCACGTCACTCGAAAGAGAAGTAATACTTGCGCCGGTATCTATCATTAGCTCTGTTTGGATTGAGCTATTTAGCTCGGTGCTAATTAAGTAATGTGCGCCGTAGGGGGTAAGCGCAATAAAGTCATCTTGCGATTGAGCTTTCTCTATCATTGCGTGTAAGGCAGTTACTTCGGCTTGTAGTGGGTGATTTGATGGCATGCGCTCAATAGTTGTTAAGGCGCTAATAAAGTCCTCTAGTTGATAATAAGCATGAGCGAGTGCGTATAAAAAATGGCTATTGTCGTTTTGATAGTCGAGCCAAATTTGAGTTTGTTCAATAATTGTTTGCCAATTTTGCTGCTCACTCAAACTATGCAGTTCGTTAGTCGTTAAATGCACAAGGCGCCTATCTACAGGGCCTTGTTGGTGCTTATTTAACAATGGGTAGAGCTCAAATAGCGCAATAATTGCGTTTTGCCGTTGCCCGCTTTTTACTAGGTAATCTACGTGTAAAGTGAGTAACTCGGTATTGTAAGGGTCTTTATTTAAAAGTGCATTTAACAATGACTGGCTAAGCGGTAGGTTTGTGTTTAGCCATTGCTTTAGTTGTGCTACCCACGAAGCGTATAAAGTATGTGCTTTTTTTGGAGCGTTTAGATTTAGTTGCTGATACGTATTTAGAGCATCATCAAATTTGTGTTGTGTAAATTGCTGTTGAGCTTGGCTGAGCAGGTTACTTTTTGGCGCTTTGATGCTCTTGCCGCTGTGGATTTTTTGTGTGCCAACTACAGGCTGTTTTTGTGGCCACAATAAGTAAGCGTTTAGGCTAAGCGAGCCTATTAATAGCAAGGTAATTAGCTTGGTATAATGGCTCATTGCAACCTCTTCGTTCTATTTAGGCTATTTGATAAAGTGCGCTAAGGCATGAATATTCGCAATTTCAACATCGGCAAGGCCTTTGTAGTGATAAGCCGCGCCTTGGTCGTTTAACCAAACCGATTGGCAGCCTGCATTATTAGCGCCTTGTACGTCGGTATCTAGGCTATCGCCAATATGTAAAATTTCACTTTTAGCCACGTTTAAATGCGCGGCGGCTTTATCAAACAGTGTACCGTGGGGTTTGGCTTTACCGTGCATACCAGCTTGCAATACCAGCTCAAATTTATCGCGTAAGTTAAAGCGCTCAATTTCAACATTGCCATTGGTTATTGCAACCAGCGTAAAGTGCTGGGCTAAGTTATCTAGCAGCTTTAGTACGTCGTCAGTTACCACTATTTTACTGCGCGCATCGGCAAAAGCGTTATAGGCAGCATCGGCATGATGCTCTACCTCTTGCTCATTTAAATCTAGCTTTGAAAGAGCTAAGCGAAGCGTATGTTGGCGCCATTTAGTTACATTATCAGCAAGCTCTGGTAACTGTAATACAGCCTCGTTGCGGCATTGTTGCCAGTATTTTGGGCCTTGTTGTAAGTAGCTGGGTAGCGCGTTTAAATAATCTTGCTGGGCTTTAACCGCGGCTTTTATTATGGGGTGGTTGTTATACAGGGTGTCGTCTAAATCAAAGCTCATAACTGAAAAAGGGCGAGGAGCACGATTAAATCGGATCATAATTACATTCCTAATCGGTTTGTTTTTTAGCACGCGGATGAGTGTTGTCGTACACTTTTGCTAAATGCTGAAAATCTAAATGCGTATATACTTGCGTAGCCGATAAACTACTGTGCCCTAATAATTCTTGCACAGCGCGTAAATCGCCAGATGATTCTAAAATATGAGAGGCAAACGAGTGGCGAAGTTTATGCGGGTGCACTTGTGAGCTAATGCCTTGTTTTATTCCCCACTCTTGCATGCGTAAGCGAACTTGGCGAACCGAAATACGATTTTTTTTACTGCTTAAAAACACCGCCATTTCGTCAGGCTTTGCAAATTGCCCTCGTATGTTGAGCCAATTTTTTAACGCTGTGAGCGCTTTACGACCTACGGGAATGAGGCGCTCTTTGTTACCTTTACCTTTGACTAATATTTCGCCGCTCGCGGCGTTTATATCGCGTAAGTTGGTGCCAACTAACTCGCTAATGCGCAACCCAGATGAATACATAAGCTCCATCATAGCCTTGTCTCGTATGGCTAATGGATCGTCATCGTTAATCTCCAATAGACTTGCCATCTGATCTACATCGAGATTTTTAGGTAAAGGCTTAGAAAATTTAGGCCCTTTAATGCCTTGTGCCGGATTATGATAATGCGCATGCTGAGCAATGTTTTTGGCTTTTAAAAATTTATACAAACTACGAATGCAGCTTAATTTTAAACTAATGGTGCGCCCACTTAATTGCTTTGAACGAAGCGCCATGCTGTAGCGGCGAATATGCTCGCCTTGTACGCCAAACCAGTCATCACATAATTTACTAAAATACAGGGCGGCAAAGTTTAGTTGGCTAACATACTGATTTACAGTGTGCTCTGAGTACTGTCTTTCGTACTTTAAATAGTCACTAAATAAATGAATGGGTGTACGCCAATGCTCACTTAATTGCTCAGTGTTAGGCGTCTCGTCGCTCATGCCAATTCCAACAGCCTAAGTTGCAATGCATGAACAAAATCAAGCACGAATAGGTTATCTTGTGCGGGTTCAAAATGGTTTTCATCATGGCTGCCAAAGGCCAATATAGCGACGGGTTTTTCAGCGCAACCAATAAGATAAATAGCAGAAGACTGCGTGTTTTCGCAAAATAATAGCTCATGCTCTTGCTGATTAACGCGTCCTAAGTAGTGCCCAAATTGGCTAAGGCGGTGCTCAATAAGCCCATCTAAAGTGTTGTTGTATTTAACCAACCTACACTCGCTAATGTGTGGGCTGGTACAAATAATATTGCGCAAATTTGCGGCAAGCGTATTAAAGTCATAGTTTGTCCACAGTTGGCGGTGGCATTGGCTAAACAAGCGATACACTAGCTCATTTTGCGTAGCGTGTTCGCTCATACTGTGTATTTGATTTTTTAACTGAGTATTGTGCTCGCGCAATTGGCGCTGTTGTATGTGCACAAGCGAGGTGGCGCCTTGCGTTTTGTGATGTAACTCAAGTTGTGCAAGCAGCTCTGGCTGCTCTATTAAAAAATCAGGGTGGCGCGCTAAATACTCAGCGACTTGCTCTTTTGTTAGCTCGCTCATAAGGCAACTTGCCCATCAAATACATGCTCGGCTGGGCCGGTCATGCGGACAGGGTGGCCTTCGCCGCTCCAACGTACTTGTAATGTGCCGCCGGGTAAATCAACTTGTACCGTGGTGTTAAGTTTGCTTTGAATGTGGCCAATTACCATTGCTGCGCAGGCACCCGTGCCACACGCTAGGGTTTCACTAACGCCGCGCTCCCACACTCTAAGTTTAATATGATCTTGCGAGACCACTTGCATAAAGCCAATATTGGCACGATTTGGAAAACGTTCGTGGTTTTCAAGCAGCGGACCAAGCACCTCAACTTGTGCGGTAGCTATATCGTCAACTTCTAACACGCAATGCGGGTTACCCATAGACACAGCGCCACTAAATACTGTGTGCTCTTGAGCTCTTATTATATAAGTTAGTTCTCGCTTGCTGGCTTTAAGCGGGATTTTAGCAGGCTCAAAATTAGGATGGCCCATGTTTACCGTCACTTGGCCGTCTTTTTCTATATATAGCGTGAGGTTGCCCGACTTAGTCGAGACACTAATTTTGTGCTTGTTAGTTAAGCCTTTCATGCGCACAAAGCGGGCAAAACAGCGTGCGCCATTTCCGCATTGTTCTACTTCATTGCCATCGGCATTAAATATACGGTAATGGAAGTCGAGATCAGGGGAGTAAGGGGCTTCAACCATAAGTAATTGGTCAAAGCCAATACCAAAGTGGCGATCAGCCAGTTTTTTGATTTGATCGCGAGACAAAAATACATTTTGTGTAATGTTATCAATTACAACAAAGTCGTTGCCTAAGCCGTGCATTTTGGAAAAATTAACTAACATAGCGCTCTAATTCGGGTTTGCTCTGCGCTAATCATGCCACAGAGCAGCGCCTTAACAAAAACGTTTATGGTAAAATTTTCTCACCTTGATAAAGGCTCTCGATGGTTTCGCGTTGGCGAATAAGGTGGTGTTGCTCACCATCTACCATTATTTCGGCCACGCGTGGGCGAGAGTTGTAGTTTGAACTCATTGTAAAACCATAGGCACCAGCACTTCGCTGCGCCAATAAGTCGCCTTGTTTAAGGGCTAGTTCGCGGTCTTTTCCTAAAAAGTCGCCGGTTTCGCACACTGGGCCCACAATATCAAAGTTATGTGTTGGGGTGTCGTCATCGCGCACCGATACAGGAATGATTTTTTGCCATGCCTGATAAAGCGAAGGGCGAAGCATGTCGTTCATACCTGCATCGACAATGGCAAAAAATTTATCCTGGTTTTGCTTAATAAACTCAACCTGGGTTACTAAAATTCCAGCATTAGCGGCTATAGCGCGCCCTGGCTCAAAAATAAGTTCAAGGTGTTTGTAATTGGCTAAGCGCTCGGTAACTTGCGCAGCATATTCACTTGGGTGAGGTGGCTGTTCATCATTATAAGGAACGCCTAACCCGCCGCCAATATCTAAATGAGTAAGCTCAATACCATTTGCTTTAAGCTCATCTATTAATGCCATTAGCTTATCAAGTGCTTCTAAAAAAGGTTTAACCTCAGTTAATTGCGAGCCTATGTGGCAATCTACGCCTGTTACTTTTAGACCTGGTAAAGACGCCGCATGCTGATAAACGCTCACAGCCGTTTGAATATCGATACCAAACTTGTTTTCTTTTAAACCGGTAGAAATATACGGGTGTGTTTTGGCATCTATATCAGGGTTTACACGAATAGAAATAGGGGCTTCTAAATTTAACTCGCACGCTACCTCAGAAATACGCTCAAGCTCTGAGGCCGACTCAACGTTAAAGCATTTAATGCCTAACTTTAGTGCATAAGCAATTTCGTCGGCGGTTTTAGCCACACCTGAAAACACTACTTTACTGGCATCACCGCCGGCTTTTATTACACGCGCCAGCTCACCTTTAGACACTATGTCAAACCCTGAACCTAAACGCGCTAATATATTTAATACTGCAATATTAGAATTAGCTTTAACTGCGTAGCACACCAAGCTTTTATGATTTTTAGTGGCATTTGCAAAGGCTAAATAATGGCGCTCAAAAGTAGCACGCGAGTACACATAACACGGCGTACCATAGTGCTGAGCAATTGTGGCAATGCTGACATCTTCGGCAAATAATTGATTGTTTTGATAGTTAAAATAATCCATTTATTGCTCCTGCACTTGCTCGGTGTTGGTTTTTTTTACGGGCGTTGGCTGTGCCGTATTAGGGGGTGTGTTTTGCTCAGCCTGTTGCTCTGGTAAATACAAAGGCCCGCTTTGGCCGCAGCCAGCTAATGCACTTAGCAGTAAAGTACTTATATATAGTCGTTTTAATTGTAAGGTATGTGTCGCTTTCATTAGATTAATACG
>NZ_DJHW01000143.1:0-14130 GCF_002433295.1 Pseudoalteromonas sp. UBA6610
ACAAATTCAAGGTGTAATTGGTCAGCGATGTGACGACCAATCGTGCTTTTGCCAGCCCCCATGGGGCCAACTAGAAATATATTACGTTTCTCAGCCATATCTTTTAGTACAAACGAACTCTAAAATTTGAAATAAAACCCCGCCTAACGACCTGGCCCCAAAATTAAGGAGGGGATTATCTCAGTAATTGGCCGGGTATTTCAAGTCTATTACAATAAAAAGCCATATAACGAGCAATTATTATCAATAAACACTCGTTGACGAACATAAAACCACTAAATTTTAGTCTATTTGTATTTTCGGTGTCACGAAAATAAGTAATTCACGTTTCTCATTAAACTCGCTGGTGCTCTTAAATAAGCGTCCAACATATGGAATATCACCAAGTACAGGTACTTTATTTGTGGTATTAATTATTTGCTGCTGAAAAATACCACCCAGCACAACGGTTTGGCCGTTATCAACCAGCACTTGTGTTTCAATTTGTTGAGTGTCTATCGAAACCGCTTCACCTGTTCCGGTTTGAACCGTTTCGCCACGAGTATCTTGTGTAATAACTAAGTCTAAAATAACTTTGTTATCAGGCGTTATATGCGGTGTAACCTCAAGGCTCAATACCGCTTTTTTAAAGCTTACAGTAGTAGCACCACTTGAGGCTGATTCGGTATAGGGGATTTCAGTACCTTGCTCAATACGTGCTTTTTGCTGATTAGCTGCGGTAATGCGCGGGCTCGCAATAATCTCACCTTTATTTTCTTCTTCTAAAGCACTAAGCTCTAAATCAATTAAAGTGCCATTAGCCAACTTAGCTATGTGTAAACCAATACTTGCCGCAGGGTTAGTAATAGGTAGGTTTACATTAAGACGGTCTGATAAATCAGGAATAGTGCCATTTGAGATAGACTCAGCTCCTTCAAGCGAGCCAGATATACCATCACTATCTTGTTGATCACTAAATCCCCAACGCACGCCTAAATCTTCTGTGACGTTATCGCGCACTGTTACCATACGTGATTCAATAACAACCTGTTGCACTGGGATATCGAGTGTTTCAATCATACGACGAATGCTCTCAATGCTCTTCGCTGTATCTTTAATAAGTAATGTATTGGTACGCTGGTCAACCGATACACTGCCTCGGGCAGAAATGATGCTGTTAGTGTCGGTTTTCAGTAAATCCGCAAAATCTTCAGCCTTAGCGTAGTTTAAACGAATATACTCACTGTAAAGCGGCTCTAAATCCTCGACCTTTTGTTTTGCTAGTAAATCTTTAGCTTCACGTGCAGCGAGCTCTTCAGCTGGCGCAACCATCAATATAGAGCCATCCATGCGCTTATCAAGACCTTTAATACGCAGTACAACATCTAAAGCCTGATCCCATGGAACGCCATCTAAACGAAGTGTAATATTGCCGGTTACGGAGTCACTCGTTACTAAGTTAAACTCGTTATAACCCGCTATGATTTGCAGTACAGCTCTAACCGAAATATCTTGGAAGTTTAAGGTCATTGGACGACCTTGATATTCCTTGCCGCCATCTAAATAGGCATTTTGCGTTTCATCTTTTTCAATGGTTAACGTTAAAATGTTATCTATTTGCTGGTAGGTAAAGGTAAAAGCAGCATTAGGCTCAATAACTACACGGCTTAAGCTATCTTCTTTAAAGGTCTCAATGGTACTTACTACAGTACCAAAATCTAGCACATCTAATTCATACAGTAAGTCGTCTAAAATATCTGTGTGATGAAACTCTGCAATTATTTTTCCACCACTTTCATGTACTTCTATTGCAGCTTGCGTGTCTTGTAAAAATACTAAAACTTTTGCTTCACCTTTTTCACCACGGCGAAAATCAATAGATTGAATCCGATTAATATAAGCGCTT
The DNA here is from genome assembly GCF_002433295.1 of Pseudoalteromonas sp. UBA6610. NCBI lineage: Bacteria > Pseudomonadati > Pseudomonadota > Gammaproteobacteria > Alteromonadales > Pseudoalteromonadaceae > Pseudoalteromonas > Pseudoalteromonas sp. UBA6610. The sequence continues at coordinate 1,886 of NZ_DJHW01000143.1, forward strand.
GAGGCATTATAACCATTGCTGCTTTCATCAGAAGCTTGTTCAGTAAGCGGGTTATCAGATACGCGCAACGACACTAAGTTATTATTAACTTGTGTTTCGTATATTTTTAAACGCTCTAAATTTACCGTAACTTTTAAGCCTTGCTCTGTCAGTACGCTGCTCACACTGTTAATACCTGCGTGATCGACCGGCACATTTTCAAGACCCTGTTCTAGTTCTGCACCATCAAATAACATTTCTATGCGTGCTGGTGTGTTGTGTACTTGAATTTTAGGTTGTTGTGTTAGCTCTTCGTCAAATACAAGTTGTAACTCTGTCTCGCCTTTTAGCAAGGGGTTATAACGTACATCATAAAGTAATGGCGCTGCACTGGCTGTTTTTACAACAAAAAGAGCCAATATGACAAATAACACCATTTGAAAACGATGATGCCAAAGTACATCCTTATACATGTGGGTTTTACCTTTTTTATTATTAATTTGCGCCATTATTTGCCGCCTCTAACATTTCCAATTTAGTCAGCCGCTCTTTCCAACAACCCGACCCATCAGGGATTAATTCAACTAGTTCTACATAATCACTACTTACAGACTTAACTTTACCGTCATACGTGCCTAAGTAATTATTTACAGTTACCCTATGCAACGTTTCATCCGCTGCGGTGATCAGTGCCCACATTTGACCGCTAGAGCCTAATGTACCTTTCATTGATAGGTTATCGAGCGGATACTTTTCTAGTGGCTCTCTCACTCTATCAGGGTCAGGGTGTAAACAATTTTTAATTTGCGTTAGTTTATTTTGAATAATTTCAGGCTGTGGAGCCACAAAAGGACTACGCAGCTGCGATGCATTATATTCAAAATGTTCAAACTGCGTTAATTCAGGTATTCCCTCAACTTTAGGCGTGGTGCTGGCCTTAACTTGGTCAATAAATTCTTTTTGCTCAGACGTATCGTCGTTACAACCTGCCAACAATAAAACAGACAATGAAAATAAAGGGACTAGTCTCACTTTTTAACCCCTTCTTCATAACGATACGTTTTTGCTACCACACTGAATGTTAGTTGCTTTTCACCAGATGATACAATCGAAAAGTCATGTAAACTTACAATTCGTGGTAATTGGGCTACTTTTCCTACAAATTCACCAAACTCATGGTAAGTACCTATTACTTCAATTTTTATAGGCAGCTCGGTATAAAACTCTTTTTCGATTTCAGGTAACCAGCCAATTTTCAAAAATGTTAAACCGCTAGTAGTACCTACATAAGATAAATCGTCTAACAGGCCAGGGGTTTCATTTGAGGTAGGTAATCGCTTTAGTAGTTGTGAAAACTTATCTTCCATCTCAACCATTTGCTGGCGATATATATCAAGCTTACTGGCTACAGCATATTTAGTTCTGTAGGTAGTACGCAGCTCGACTTCTTTTGCTACCGCGCTGTGATAGCTGTCTATTTCATCAGATACCAATAAGCTGTAACTAAAAAACAACACTAAACCGGCGACAAATAAGCAACAAATTGCTTTTACCGCAACCGGCCATTCACCAATGTTGTCGAGCTCAATTTCATTCCAATCTATTTCATTTAAGGCTTTTAAATCAAGGTTCATCACTTACCTCACCAATTTTATCAAATGGCTTTACATAAAACTCCATATTAAAATCACTGAGTAACCGTGATGTTTGAGCGCCTGCCACAATGCCCTGCATGATTGGCCTTTCTAATAGATAAGAGCCTTGTACCTGACGTAGCATAGTAGATAAACGATTGTTTGATTCACTGCGCCCTAACACATGTATTTGTGTACCACGCCGCTCAAGCTTAGTTAAATACACGCCTTGAGGAACAATTTTAGCTACTTCATCCATAATTTGAGTACCTAAATTACGGCTGCTTTGTAGCTCTTCAATCAACCGCATTCGTTGTTGTAAATTCTCTTTTCGCTTATCGAGATCTCTAATCTCACTAATTTTTTTATCAAGAGTACTGATTTCTGAGCTTAAATAATTATTTTTTAAGTTCTGCCCATCTTTTAAACCCGCGTAAAAAGAGCTAAGTAAGTACATACTTGCAAAACTACCTAGTACTACTGCTATTAATATAGTTATAAATTTCTTTTTTGATTCTTCTCGTTGTAGCTCTCGCCACGGCAATAGATTTATATGTGGCATGATGAAAAGCTCCTCAATGCCAAACCAGTAGCAATTGCAAACTGCGTTCTATTTCTTTGCATTACATTTCTGTCTACTTTTGGCGAAATTTCCATATTAGCGAACGGTTCAGCCACCACAGCATGAATACCGAGCTCTTCAATTAACAACCTATCTAAACCGTCTATCATTGATGTACCGCCGGTTAGCACTATATAATCTACTTGATCTTTACCTGTGGTTGTTAAAAACATTTGTACCGCACGGCGCACTTGTTGCAATAGTGATGTCTGAAACGGTGCCAGCACTTCAAAAGTATAATTAGCAGGTAAATCACCCGTTGTTTTGCCTATTTCGGCCTCATCAAAACTTTTATTATAATAAGATACAATACTATTAGTATATTGGTCGCCACCAAATACTTGGTCGCGGGTATAAATTGTTTCACCCGCTTGAACGACACTCACCAGCATTAAAACAGCGCCAATATCTACCACGGCAACACACTTATTAAAGGCATCACTTGGCAGTTGCTGATAATACACCTCCATCGCTCTACTTAACGCATAGCTTTCAACATCAACCACTTTAGCGGTTAAGTTTGCACCTTCAAGTGCGCCCACACGGGCCTCAACACTTTCTGTACGCGCAGCAGATAACAACACATTCATTTTACTCGGGTCGGCTTCGTTGGTAGAGAGCTTTTCAAAATCTAAACTCACTTCATCAAGGGGGTAAGGTATTAAGCTGTCAGCTTCTATTTCAATTTGCGACTCTAATTCAGCGTCACTTAATGAAACATCCATAAAAATAACTTTAGTGATAACGGTTTGTCCTGATACAGCCACTGCCGCTGATTTTAACGATTTTGGTAGTTTTCTTTTTAATTTTGTAATTATGTTACCAATTGCTTCGATATCCTGAATAGAGCGCTCGCTCATTGCACCTTTTGGCATAGGTTCAATTGCAAGTGCTTCTAGTCGAAATCCCGTTTCAATTTCACTTAAAAGCACTGCTTTGATAGAGTGCGATCCGATATCAATTCCGACCATCGCTGGTGATGGCTTTTGAAATAGTTGACTTAGCATGTTTGCAACTTGACCTTTGTTTTAATAATAAACAAGTTATAATTTTTATAGTAAAAAATATTATTCATTTTTTAATCAATATATACTAGCAGTCTAAACTCGCAATTGGGAGTCCATTTAGGGAAATATAAGTGATTTTATTAAAAAGAACATTACAATTTTTTATCATTTGCACGTTAATTGGTCTGATCACTTTAATCAGCCTTTATTATTACGTTAAACCTGATATCCCCAGTGTGCAAGTTTTAAAAGACGTGCAATTACAAACCCCTATGCAAGTCTTTACCAAAGATGGACTCTTAATTAATCAATTTGGTGAAAAACGCCGCATCCCTGTTACTATAGACGAAATACCTCAACCTTTAATTAATGCCTTCTTAGCCACAGAAGATAACCGTTTTTATGACCATATTGGTATAGACCCTATTGGTATTGTCCGCTCTGCTATTGTGTTAATTTCAACAGGTGAGAAAAAACAAGGCGCGAGCACCATTACTATGCAGCTTGCTCGTAACTTCTTTTTAACACGAGAAAAAGCGTATATTCGTAAAGTTAAAGAGATTTTTATAGCTCTACATATTGAAAGTGTATTAACAAAAGACGAAATTCTTGAGCTGTATCTTAATAAAATAGAACTAGGTAATCGTGCATTTGGTATTGGTGCTGCTGCTCAAGTTTACTATGGTAAAGAGCTAAAAGACCTCACTCTTGCACAAATGGCAATGATTGCCGGTTTACCTAAAGCCCCTTCGGCGCTTAACCCAATTCGTAACCCAATTAGGGCTAAAGCACGTCGTAATGTAGTGCTTGGTCGCTTGCTTACTGAAAACTATATTACGCAACAGCAATACAACGATGCGGCTAACCAGCCTATCACTGCTTATTTTCACGGTGCTGAGATAGATCTTTACGCCCCTTATATCTCTGAGATGGTTCGTGCTGAGATGGTTGAGCGCTACGGTGTAGAAAAAGCATATAACTCTGGCTTTAAAATATTTACCTCTGTGGAGTCTAAAGTTCAAAAGGCGGCGCAAACAGCTTTAGTTAATAATTTACATAACTATGATATGCGTCATGGCTTTCGTGGGCCTGTAGACGTGTTGTGGGATCCAGAAACACAGCCTGCCTTAAGTGAGCAGCAAATTATAGAAAAGCTAAAACCTGTTAAAGAAATAGCTGATTTGCATGCTGGCGTGGTGTTAAATGTGGCAGAGAAAACCGCTGACGTTATTTTAAAAAATGGCCAGCGCACCACACTTGATTGGGATAATTTAAAATGGGCGCGCAAATACATTACTCGCTACCGCCAAAGTTTTGCCCCTAAAGCCGCTACTGACATTCTTACCCCTGGCATGCAAATATGGCTGCGTAAAAATAACGACAACAGTTACCTACTAAGCCAAATACCAGAAGCTGCCAGTGCACTTGTTTCACTCGACCCACAAGATGGTCGTATTAAAGCTATAGTAGGTGGTTACAGTTTTGAGCAAAGCCAATACAACCGAGCGGTACAAGCTAAACGCCAAGTTGGCTCTAATATTAAACCCTTTATATATTCTGCTGCGCTCGAAAATGGCTATACATTGGCCTCTATTTTAAACGACGCGCCAATAAACCAGTGGGATAAAAGTTTAGGTGTAGCGTGGCGACCAAAAAACAGCCCAGCCGTTTATAATGGCCCTATACGTATTCGCCGTGCACTTGCACAATCTAAAAACGTTATTTCTGTGCGCTTACTTCGCGGTGTAGGGTTACAACGCACCGCCGATCACTTGCTTAAGTTTGGTTTTAAAGATGCTGATATTAACCGCAGTGAATCGTTAGCATTAGGCAGTGCATCAATCACGCCATTAGAGCTTGCTCGCGGCATGAGCGCATTTGCTAATGGCGGTCACTTAATTGAACCTTACTTTATATCTGAAATTCAAGATGCCTATGGCAATGTACTATTTAAAGCAAACCCGGCTCTTGCTTGCGATGAAGACGAGCTATTACCCGTCTCTAAAGCAGTGGATAGCTTTGCCAACAATAACCTAGATACCGACATAACAGATGATACAGCCACGCAACCACGTTGTGCACCACGTGTTATTTCAAAGCAAAATGCTTTTTTAATTGCTGAAGCAATGCACAGCGCAGTATGGGGTGGCGGTAGCTGGACCCATAAAACAGGCTGGAGCGGGACAGGTTGGCGTGCGCAAGCATTAGATAGACGCGATCTATCGGGTAAAACAGGCACAACCAATGACTCTGTTGATACTTGGTTTAGCGGCTTTAACCGCAATGTAGTAACGTCTGTATGGGTTGGTTTTGACAACCCAGGTAACTCGTTAGGACGCTCAACCTATAATAACAACCTAGATAGCAGTCAAATCTCTGGTGCTGAATCGGGCGCCAAAACGGCACAGCCTGCTTGGGTTGATTTTATGAAAGTGGCGCTTGAGGGCACACCAGAGGCGCCAATAGAGCCTCCTGAAGGACTAGTTTCAATTCGTATCGATTTAAAAACAGGTTTGTTAAGTCATAAAAACGACTACACCAGTCGCTTTGAGTATTTTGAAAAAGGCACTGCGCCTACAAAATATGTGCTGTCTCAGCCAACTGATATTTTTGAAGAAGATACAAAAACAGAAGAAGAGTTATTCTAAAAACAAAAACGGCAGCTTACACAAGCTGCCGTTTTACTATTAATATTTGCCTGCGCTATTTTAGGTTTTTAACTAACCAATATAAATCAGAGTGCACGCCCGCGGCGGTCACTTCTTTGCCCGCCCCTGGGCCTTGTATTACTAAGGCGTTTTCGTTGTACCACTGGCTATTAATAACAAAGATATTATCGCCAGGTGTTAAGTTAGCTAAGGCGTCCCCTTTAGGCGCGTAAGTTATACCTACCTTCGCCGATACTTTACCCTGCTCTAATGCCAATAAACCGGTATACCTAAGTACAGCATCTTGCGCATTTGCTGCATCGGCATGGTGTTTAATAAACGCATTTAGCTTATCTTTATCCGCTAAAAAGTCATCCCATGAACCTTGGGCTAACTCATCAGGCATTAATGCTTGTAAGCTTATATCATCTAAATCTAATTTAATGCCAAGCTCGCGCGCAAGTATCAGCAATTTACGTTGCATATCCCGGCCCGATAAATCCTCGCGAGGATCAGGCTCTGTAAAGCCCATTTTTTGCGCTTCAAGAACAAGGTCAGAAAATGCCACACTGCCATCGTACTTACTGCATAGCCACGAGAGTGTGCCCGAGAAAACACCTTCAATACGGGTGATTTTATCGCCACTATTTTGTAAATCGGCCAACGCAAAGTTAATCGGCAACCCTGCCCCTACACTGGTGTTGTAGCGCCAATGCAAATTACGCTCGTTAATACTTTGGCGCAGCGCGTTATACCAACTAGATGCAGCAGTGCCCGCGTACTTGTTAGCACTTATTAAATGGCAGTCTCGCTCTACAAAGTCGGTGTATAATTGGCTAAATTGCTCGCTTGCCGTTATATCAACAACAACTTTGTGCTCGTAATCAAGTTCGTTTAATGCACTTAATAAATCCGCTTGCTCATAAGCAACGGCATTATGCTGCCATTGTTTTTTCCACTGTCCGAGAGTAATACCCGAGGCATTAAATAGCATATGTTGCGAGCGAATTAAGCCAACTAGCTTAATACTATAATCGCCCGACAAACGCTTAAATTGAGCATCTAGCTGGCTTAAAAATTCATCGCCTACATTACCTAAGCCAGCCACAACCAGAGCAACTTCTTGGCCTTTATTAATTAATTTTTCGTGCAATAAACTAAGTACATCGCTTTCTATTAACTGATCCGTTAACAGCAATGTATAGCCTGTATCTTGATGAATAAAACGAGGGTGAATACTTTGCTGATTTAAAACCTCAGCCGCTAATGTACTTAGCGTATAAACATTTTGCGTAGGCGCAACCACCGCGCAGCCATTTAAATTAGACTCGCTTATATTTGCTCGCCCAGCGAAATAACTCACTACTTGATGCGTTGCACCCGCGGGCACAACTAAGTATGTATCGCCGTTGTGTATAAAATGATGAAGGCTGTGCTGAATAAGCTGGCTAACATGCGCCACTTCTCCCGCGTTAAGGCCTTCAACGAGCAGTAAATCAACGTTTTGTAATGTAGTAATAAAACGTTTTTGCTTAGCTTTGCCTTGTTTTACAATATCGGTAGGAGCAGTTTGCACATCAAAACTACTACGTACAGCCAGTTTAATATTACTGTTTTTTAAAGGCGAAAGCGTTTTAGCATGTAACACAGGGTTACCCAATCGAGCTAATAAGTTAGCTTGTTCACGGCACACCTTGTTGTACTTAATCGCCTTTTCAACTTTACGTGGGTCAGCACTAAAGACCCCTGGCGTATCAGTCCAAATACATACATTTTGAGCGTCGCAATAATTGGCTAATAAGGTGGCGCTGTAATCACTGCCATTGCGCCCAAGCGTAACTGTTTTACCATCAGCACTTGCTGCGATAAACCCTGTTACTACGTGAATCTTATTTGCATCAATGACTTGGCTGCATTGCTGTTTATTTTGCGCATGCAAAAGCTCCCCGCTTGTTACACTAAACAGCGCTCTAGCATCATGAGCACACGCTTGAATGTTTAATTGCGTTAAATAGGCTGCCAATAATCGCGCAGACCACAGCTCACCATGCGCCAGTAAGGCCGCCTCTTGCAACTGCTGCTTGCTGGCTTGCTCTGCTACATCACTTAGCTCTTGCGCTAGCACAGCTAAAGCAGTGTGTTTAGCATCGGCTTTTAATAACTCTTCAATTAATGCCGTTTGGTGATTACTCAATTGCAGCAAAATATCAGCAACGGCTTGCTTATCTTGTTGTTGATAACTTTGCCACAGCGAAACCAATGTATCGGTGGTTTTACCCGCAGCAGATACAACCACGCAATCGCCAGGCTGTGTGTGGCCAATAATTATTTTTGCCACACTTTGATAGCGCTCGCCCGAGCTTAAGCTCGAGCCGCCAAATTTATGTACACTTTTTACCATACTCAATCACCACAAAGCTGGATGAGCAGCCTGCTGCTTTACATCACCATTGGCATTGCCTGCAGCTTTACCAACACGCCCTACATTTTTATTTTGACCAGGTTTAACTAAGTTAAATACACGTTCAAAATCAGCCAGTAGGTCTTCTATATCTTCAATACCGACCGAAATACGAATTAGCGTATCGCCCACACCCGCCTCTAAACGTGCTTGAGCTTCCATACCTGCGTGAGTCATGGTCGCAGGATGACAAATTAAACTCTCAACTCCACCTAGCGATTCTGCTAAGCTAAATTCTTTAAGGCTTGTTAAAAACGCCGCAGCATCATTCACATCGCCTTTAATATCAAAACTAACCATACCACCAAACCCAAGCTGTTGGGCTTTAGCAAGCGCATGTTGAGGATGCGATTCAAGGCCTGGGTAGTAAACTTGGCTAACATACTCAGAGCTTTCTAGGTATTTAGCAATTGCCAGGGCATTTTCTTGGTGCTGTTTTAAACGCACATTTAAAGTACGTAAACCACGTAACGTTAAATAGCTATCAAATGGTGCGCCGGTAATACCAATGTTATTGGCCCACCAAGCAAGCTCATCACCAAGCTCTTGTGTTGCAGCAACAACTGCACCGCCTACAACATCAGAATGGCCGTTTATATATTTAGTGGTTGAGTGCACAACAATATCTACGCCAAACTTAATTGGGTTTTGTAATGCCGGTGATAAAAAGGTGTTATCGGCGGCCACTAATGCACCGCACTGTTTTGCTATATCCGTCACGGCTTTAATATCCGTTAGGCGCAGCACAGGGTTACTTGGTGTTTCTATCCAAATTAATTTAGGTTTAATGGTTAAAATTTGTTCTAGGCTTTCTGGTTTAGTTAAATCAAGTACTTTAAGTTTAAGCAAGCCGCGCTTTTCTAACGACGTAAATAAACGGTAGCTGCCGCCATAACAATCGTGAGGAATAACCAATGTATCATCGTTATTTAATAACTGTGTGGCTAAGTGCACTGCTGACATGCCCGTAGCAGTAATAATTCCGCGTGCGCCACCTTCAAGTTCTGCTAGAGTGTCAGCTAAAATATCGCGATTAGGATTACCACTGCGTCCATAGTCGTATGCGCGCTTAGTATCAAAATCGGCAAACGAATAAGTCGTCGATAAATAAATTGGCGGTACAACGGCGCCATGATGTTTATCGGCATCAACCCCATTTCGTACAGCAATGGTTGCTTTGTTTTTTTCGCTCATATTCGTCACCTGATTAATTTGGATGTTTAGACGTCTAAAAGAGTAAGTTATCCATTATAATAAGTCAAAGCATTTAAAGCTCTAGATGGCTAAAAATAACAGACGCGTAAAACTTCAAGAAAGCTGTATTTACTATTACAGCCAGCTTATTAAGATAGATTGCTATCTATTATTTGACTATCTTTTTTAAAACGATAGAATTTCACGCATATTTACACGCTTTTTACGCCGTGTGAGAAATTAATAATCTGAGGCAACGATACATCTTATGGCTAAATGGAATGGTGAGTATATTCACCCATACGCAGAACACGGGAAAAAATCAGAGCAAGTTAAAAAGATCACCGTTTCGATCCCGCTAAATGTATTAAAAGTATTAACTGATGAGCGTACACGTCGTCAAATAAACAACCTGCGTCATGCAACAAACAGCGAGTTACTATGCGAAGCGTTTTTGCATGCCTTTACAGGCCAGCCATTACCTAATGATGATGACCTACGTAAAGATAACGCAGAAAAAGTACCTGAAGAAGTTAAAAAAATAATGCAAGAAATGGGTTTAGAAGTGCCTATTTTAGACGAAGAATAAAACGTCTTTTTAAACAAAAAACCTCAGCATGCTGAGGTTTTTTGTTTAAGCGCTATAGATTACGCCATATAATTTTCCGGTAAGTCAATTTGTGCCACGCCCGATTCAACAGCAGCAATAGCAACCGCCTTGGCTATACGTGGTAATAAACGCGGGTCCATCGGTTTAGGAATAATGTAATCAGCACCAAATTCGAGCTTTTCTACACCCGCCGCTTTTAATACTTGCTCAGGCACTGGCTCTTTAGCAATACTACGAATAGCTTCAACAGCGGCTATTTTCATTTCATCGTTAATTGCGCTTGCACGTACATCAAGTGCACCACGGAAAATAAACGGGAAACATAAAACATTATTAACTTGGTTAGGGAAATCAGAACGCCCCGTTGCCATAATTAAGTCTTTACGTGCACTGTGCGCAAGCTCAGGTGCAATTTCAGGATCTGGGTTTGAACATGCAAACACCACTGGCTTATCGGCCATTAGTTTTAGATCTTCAGGTGCAAGTAAGTTAGGACCCGATACACCTACAAACACATCAGCATCAGCAATTACATCTTGTAGAGTACGCTTATCGGTATTGTTAGCAAAAAGCTGTTTGTATTCGTTTAAGTCATCGCGGCGAGTATGAATAACCCCTTTGCGGTCTAGCATATAAATATGTTCGCGCAGTGCACCACACTTAATTAACAGCTCCATACAAGCAACCGCTGCAGCGCCTGCACCTAAACATACAATAATGGCATCTTCTATTGATTTGCCCTGCACTTCTAAGGCGTTAAGCATGCCTGCCGCAGTTACAATCGCGGTACCGTGTTGGTCATCATGAAAAACCGGAATACTGCAACGCTCAATAAGTGCTTTTTCAATTTCAAAACACTCTGGCGCTTTAATATCTTCTAAGTTAATACCACCAAACGTGTCGGCAATATTAGCCACTGTATTTATAAAGTCTTCGGTGGTGCGATGCTTAACTTCAATATCAATAGAATCTAGGCCAGCAAAACGTTTAAATAAAAGCGCCTTACCTTCCATAACAGGCTTAGAGGCTAATGGCCCTAAATTACCCAAACCTAAAATTGCCGTACCATTACTGATCACCGCAACCATATTACCTTTACCGGTATATTTATATGCATTGGCTGGGTCTGCTGCAATTTCGCGCACAGGCTCTGCAACACCAGGGCTGTATGCTAATGCTAAATCTTGCACCGTTTCGGCTGGTTTTGTTAGCTCAATGCTGATTTTGCCTGGAACGGGGTGAGAGTGGTAGTGTAATGCTTGTTCACGAAAATCTGACATAACGCGATGGTATCCTGCAATTTAAGTTAAGTGAGAGGGAGTATGGGGCTAAGATACTCTTATTATTTTTAAATTCCAAGCAATATCAGGTCTATCCTGTTATATGCTATATCCGTTAATTTTAAGTGATTTATCAGCAACTTCGCTAAAAGTTATCAATATTAAACAAATAAAAATTCATTCAAAAAGTGCTTTTTGAGGTTCATTTTGCCCTGCCAATATTTTTCTAAAATAGCAGAATATTAAAATAGTAAAATGCACCAATATGGCGCGTTTATCACCGTTAAAAACAAATATCGCCACGATAAGCACTTTTAGCAGCTTGGTTAAAAATTAACGTATAAAAAATATAGAGAAGAATTGTGAGTTTGTCTGCAAAGGTTTATGCATATTCAGAATAAGAACAGGAAATAGTTATGCACACGTAGTACGGCAACAATCGGTAATTTTTTAGTAAAAATGATGAATTTTAGGCACAAAAAAAGCACCCGAAGGTGCTTTTTTTACTAAACAGCAATAATTACTTCTTGCTGCTAAGTGCACCGAAGCGCTTGTTGAAGCGATCAACACGGCCGCCAGTGTCTAAAATCTTTTGCTTACCAGTGTAAAACGGGTGACACGCAGAACATACGTCTAGGTGAATGTCTTTACAAAGAGTAGAACGAGTTTCGAATTTGTTTCCGCATGAACATGTTGCAGAAATTGCTTCGTACTTAGGGTGAATACCTTCTTTCATAGGAACCTCTAGTTAAGGCCGCATCGCTCTCCAAACCCGAAGTCTGGCACCATACGTCGTTAAAACAAATTTAT
>NZ_DJHW01000094.1:0-54258 GCF_002433295.1 Pseudoalteromonas sp. UBA6610
AAACCTGAGCCTGTTAAAGCAGAGACTGAAGTAGCTGAGCAAAAAGATGCCAATGCAAAAACGGTTATTAGCAAAGGGGCTGCAAGCGCACCTATGGCTCAACCGACACCAGTTGCTGATAGCGACGTAAAGCATACATCAGTTGCCATGGCACACGATAAACGTGAGTTAGTTCCTGATAGTGGCTTACGCGCAGGGTCAATTAAACCTGCAGGTCGTGCTAGTTCAGACATGACTAAAACAATGAGCGCTGAGTAACCCTTAGCCTCATTAAAAAGCCGCGCTATGTAAAAATAGCGCGGCTTTTTTTGTTTTAATACCTGTCTTGTCCTGAAATGTATTTTCTCATTTACCCCTCTTTCGCTTCTCTTTGCGTAATAGATTTTTAAGTGTTTTTATTAGTAAAAAATTAAAAAACCAAAACGCTGATTCTCGCGTGAGCAAGCTTCACGCCTACGGGCGAAATTTCATACAGTGAATTTAAAATTGTACACTCAAGCTTGTTGGTGTGATGGGCAAAGCCCGTAATAAACGCATATTCACAGAGAGGATAAGAGACGCTGCGCTTTTAGAGTGAGTAATAAAGCTAAACAAGCTAATTTGAAAGAGCTAATAAACAATAGCTTGTATTTTCTCAGTTACTCCTCTTTCACTTCTCTTTGTGCAATAGATTTTTAAGTGGCTTTACTACCTAGCAAAAATAAAAAAAACGCGATAAAAATATCGCGCTCTTAAATCGGCTTTTAACTAGATCAAATGAGTTTATTCGCTTTCATTTTCCATAAAGCGCTGTAACTGATCTTTTAAGTTTGGTGGAATGCCTTTAATAACCAGTGTATCGGTCGCTTCATTGTAAGTTACGCGCTCACCTAAATGTTTACGCTCAAAACTAACACTAACACCGCCCCCTAAACCCGAAAACTTAACCATACTGGTCACCGTTTTTTTATCGACCGGGAAAGAGTCTTCTAAATCGTAGCTTTGCTCTTTGCAAAAGTTATCAAACGGACTATCGTCACCTTTCGTTAGCGTAGCCGAAAGCTCAGTAACGCTTGCATCTTCACCTGTGGTCACACAATCGTTACAGTAGTCAAATACTTGCTTACGTAATTCGTCTTTTTCTGATTTATCGAATGATTGCTCCGATAAATAGTCTTCAACGGCATTAAGCATCACTTGGCTTTGTTGTTTAGGGTCTATGCCCTCTTCACAACCTAAAAAGTCTAAGAAAAAGTCTGCTACTTTTCGACCTGCTCGCCCTTTAATAAAAGAGATATAGCGATTGTCCTCAGCTTGAGTATCCCACGCGGTTAAATCGATACGTGCAGCTAGTTGCATGCGCGATATATCTAAGTGGCGCGACGCTGCTAAATCAAGCTCAGAGGTCATGCTGTAGTGCTCTTTAATATTGATCATAGCTATTAGCATGTAATCAGTAGCCACATACTGATAATGACAAAACACTAAGTAGCCTGTTTCGCTAAAGGCGTATTTATCTAACTCTTCTTTTAAAACAGTGGATGCCTGCTCGGTCATGTGCCAAAAGCCTAACTCGTCATTACGATAGCTTTGCATTGCCGAGGCTACAACACTGTTTTTATCGCCACTAAATGCACAGTAGCCTTTACCTGGCTTTGAGTTGTATGCATGATGAAGTTGTTCGATAAAAACAGCGACTTTATCGTTTATCACCATTTCATCGTTTCGTAGGTGAATTTGCGTATCGTCGTCTTTTTTGTCTACATAATGAACGACTAATTTTTTAACGTCTGTTGTCATCTTTGTTTTTCACGCCTCTGGTGTTAAAATACGAGAATATAACTCTTTTATTGAACCAACTGATGCCAATCTTATCAAAATACTCTAATGAAGAAGTAGAACAAATCGTCGATCAGCTTATTGATGTGCTAACGCAACACAATGCGCCGGTTGATTTAAGCCTTATGTGTTTAGGAAATTCTATCACGCATATCCTAAAAGAGCATGTACCTGCAGGGAAAAGACAAGCCGTAACTGAGAACTTTGCAAAAGCACTTGCTCAGTCGGTTAAATAAATTATATGAATTTATCGCAGCACAATCAGTTTTCGTCAAAAGCGAGTCAGTTATTAAGTTGGGGCCACTGGTTCACTTTTGCAAATATTGGTTTAGCGCTTTTTATTAGCCTAAGCTTTTTATTTGCAGATTCACCGCCAACTAGCTTTATGGGTATTACCTATATGTTAGTGACGTGGTTAAGCCATACGAGCTTTATCGCTTTTTTAGCATTTGTGCTGACGGTATTTCCTTTAAGCTTAGTGTTCCCCTACCCTCGACATATTCGAGGTATGGCTGCCGTTATTGCTACGCTTGGGGCGTCTATTTTAACGCTTGATGCGTATGTATACGTTAATTTGGGCTACCATTTAAGCTCTTCTGCGCTACCGGAAATCATTTCCTTACTGTGGCATCGTCTAACTAGCTCGCCTGCCCTTACTACATTGTTAGCCGGGGGGATTGTTTTACTCATTTTAGGCTTCCAGTTAGTTGTAAGTAACTATACATGGCAGCACTTAGCGCGTTTAAAACAACTTAAGTTTGCACGTTTTGCCAGCTCGTTTTTAGTATTATGTTTTGCACTTAGCCACAGTATTCACATTTGGGCAGATGCAAATTTAAAGTTTGATATAACAAAGCAAGATAACGTTTTACCGCTGTCGTACCCTACGACCGCTAAAAGCTTATTAGCAAAAAATGATTTGCTCGACATTGAAAGCTATAAACAAGCTCACAATGTAAGAATTAATAACCAAAATATTAATTACCAAATACCTGCGCCAATGCAAAAATGTGAAGATTACACTGCGCAGCAAGTCGATATTTTTGTATTTGATACCAACGAGCAGTTAAAACGCTTTGTTGCCAAGCATAAAAACCTACATAAAACTGATCAGTTTTTACAGCCAACACACCATGGCGATAGCTTGTTTAGTTTAGTGTATGGCTTACCTTCTTTTTATAAAATGGCTATTTTATCAGAGCAAACCTTACCTGCTTGGCAAAGTCAGCGCAGAAGCATAGAGCTTGCTGGAATTGAAAAGCTAAGCTTTATAAACGATCAAGCTCATTCAAACAGTGCAATTAAAATCATTAAAGGTGAAGATAATCCGTCTCCTCGCAGTGACGACACCCATATTTTTGCGTTTAGCTTAGCTAATAATAGCTCGGAAGTAGTTACATCATCGGTGTTATACAGCTCAGATAAGCGAATAGCCAAGGTAGATGGACTTATTCAACCCAGTGATATTATTGCAACCAGTGTAGGCCAATACTTAAACTGTAAGTCTGTGGTTAAACAAACCATGCTAGGTGAAAACCTGTATAAGAAAAAAACGGACACTGGCGTGAATTACTCGCAAGGCGTAGTTATTGCTTACAAAAAAGATAGAATTACGCTAATAGATTCAGACGGTAACTATAAAAATATATCTGCCGCTGAAGGTTTTTCTATTGAGCAAAGCCTCGATATCCCGTTTTTAGTACAAAGTATTAAAAAGCTAAAAACCTACACACAATAGCCCTATCCCTTAACCTAGCTTGCTATAACACCAAGCTAGGTTATATTTACTAAATCATAGTAAACGCTCAGGGATGAAATTAATGCAAAAACACACACTTTTTTTATGCGCAGTAATGGTATGCCCACTTTCTCTTCAAGCGCAAAATGCCACAACTTACTATAAATGCGTGACAAAAAACGGCACTATCTTTTCGCAATTCCCTTGTAACGATAACGCTACCGCCTACACAATTAATACAGTATCGGGAATTAATACTGCACCGGCACAAGATTACACAAAAGAGCTAAACGCATTAGAGCGCGAACGGATTGTGCTTGACCTGCAAGCTGAGCTGAGAAGTAATACTAATAAATTAGCGATTATAAAACGTAAAAAAGACCGCGCAGAATACAACCAACAACAGCGCCTCAACCGTATTTTAGATGACGAGGACAAAAAGTTAATTAGCAAAGATATTACCAAGCAATTAAAAATAATAAATAAAGATCATAAAAAGCAAACCACCGAAATTGAAAAGCGCATTAAAAAGTTAGAGAAAAAAATAGCCTCCTACCAATAACTTAGCTTTTGCCATCACACTCAATTATGCTTTAATCTAAAAGTATAAAAACTGAGAATATTTATCTTGGTTTTAAACTTAAAATAACATAACCTTAACAACCATAGAGTTAAAGCTCTAACGTGTATAACACTACAGCACCACTAACATTTATAAATGCTGTACTAAAATCGTTATATACACTTTTTTAAGGAGTGTTTATGCAGCCACGCCACATAGCTGAATTAATTTTAACGGGTTTTAAAAAGCATTATCAGCTGTTTCAAAAAACCACCGCCCAAGCCCCGCTTGCCTTTGCAAAGCGCGATTGGCAGCAAATTAATGAAATTAGTAAACTGCGTATTAGTTACTACGACGACAGAGTAAACGAAACCACTAAAGCATTAAAACAAGCACAGTTAACTGAGCAATTAAATGAGCAGCTTTGGCTTGAAGTAAAAATACTGTACCAACGCTTTTTATGCTTTCATCCTCAAGCTGAACTTGCCGAAACATTTTATAACTCAGTATTTTGCCGTTTGTACCACAGAAGCTATTTTCATAACGACTTTATATTTGTACAAGCCACATTAAAAGATGCCCCTGCCATTCCTGTTGAGGCAGAGTACCGCAGCTACTTTCCAGTGGTGGATGGTTTAAAGCCCACAATAAAGCGTATTATTGAGCATTTTGATTTTAAAGCCCCGTTTGTAAATTTAGAGCGGGATATACGTTTGCTCGTAAAGGCATTTTACAAACAAGCACCCGACACTCACCACCAGCCTTGGCAAATGCGCTTTGATATTTTGCACGCGCCTTTTTATCGTAACAAAGCAGCTTACATAGTCGGCCGTGTGGTCTCTCAAAGCGGTGTGCAGCCTTTTATTATTGCGGTACTTCATCACGAAGATAAAGGCTTATACCTTGATGCGCTATTAACCAAATCATCGCAAATGCGGGTTATTTTTGGCTTTGCACGCGCTTATTTTATGGTTGAAACCCATGCGCCCTCAGCCATGGTGCGGTTTTTAAATCAACTTATGCCTAATAAAACACTCGCTGAGCTTTATAATGCCATTGGGTTTCATAAACAAGGTAAGACTGAGTTTTACCGTGAATTTTTACATCACTTGTCTCACTCAGACGATAACTTTATTATAGCGCCAGGCACACCAGGCATGGTGATGATGGTATTTACGCTGCCCTCTTTTGGCTATGTATTTAAAGTAATTAAAGATAAGTTTGGCGAAAGCAAACCGTTTGGCCGCGAGACCGTGCTTAAACGCTATCAACTGGTAAAAAGCCATGATCGGGTTGGCCGCATGGCCGATACCATAGAATACTCTAACGTCGTATTTCCTTTGGCACGCTTTGATAGTAATTTACTGGCGCAGCTACACAAAACCATTGGCTCATCTATGGTAATTGAAGGCCCGTGGCTTATTATCAAGCATTTATATATTGAAAGGCGCATGACACCGCTTAATTTATTTTTAGAAAACGCCAGCGAAGAAAGTGCTGCCGATGCAATAGAAGAGTACGGCCAAGCACTTAAAGAAATGATTGCGGTAAATATATTCCCAGGCGATATGCTGCTTAAAAACTTTGGGGTAAGCAAACACAAGCGCATTATTTTTTACGACTACGATGAGGTTCAATACTTAACAGATATGAACTTTAGGGCGTTACCTAAGGCCAAAAGCTATGATGATTACTTAACTGATGAACAAAGTTACTCAGTTGCGCCGCAAGATGTTTTTCCTGAGCAACTTTGTACCTTTGTTATGCCAAACCCAAAGTACAAACAGTTTTTGCTCAGTACACACCCCGAGCTTGTTGATGTTAGTTTTTGGAAGCAAGCTCAGCAAAATATAAAAAAGGGTCATGTTAGTCACATATACCCATACCCGACAGCACAACGCTTTATTCATCACTGGTAAGCGTTAAAGGACACACAATGAACATAAGTAAAATAGATTTAAATTTGCTGGTTTACCTCGACACCCTATTACGTGAGTGTAACGTAACCCGCGCCGCTAACCAGTTAAGTATTACTCAACCAGCTATGAGTAACGGCCTTAAGCGTTTAAGAAACTTGTTTAACGATCCAATTTTGGTACGTACCAGTGAAGGTATGGTCCCCACAGAGCGTGCTATAGAGCTGCAACCGGTTATTCGCGGTATATTAATGACCCTAGAAGAAACCCTCGCACCTAATCGCGAATTTGAAGCCAGCCAAAGTAAACGTGTATTTAGAATAATGGCCAGTGACTATGCAGCCAGTACATTAGCGCCAAAGCTTTTAAGTAAACTTCATGAAGAAGCGCCCGATACAACCCTAGATATACTTACGCCTAGTGATGTAACATTTCATGATGTTGAAAATGGTAAAGTGGATATGGCAATTAACCGCTTTGAAAACCTTCCGCAATCTTTTCATCATAAACGTATATGGAAAGACAGCTTTTGCTGCTTAGTAAAAGCCGACAACCCAATTATCGAAAACTTTAGCCTAGACAGCTATTTAAAAGCCCGCCACATATGGGTAAGTAAAACCGGCTTTGGGGTTGGCGTAGGTATGGACCCTAAAGATGTACAAAAGCTAGGTTGGGTAGATGAAGCACTTGCCCATTTTGGTAAACACCGAAATATTGCCACGTTTACCCGTAATTACCACGTAGCCATTCATTTAGCAAAAGAGCAAAATTTAGTGGCGACCTTACCCTCAAAGGCTGCCAATATTTACTTAGATGATGCAGGCCTTAAAATTTTAGAGCCTCCATTTCCTATACCACCTTTTGAACTAGATATGATTTGGAGCCCTTTACTGCATCGCGATGCAAGTCATATTTGGTTACGCCAAAAAGTAGCCGAAGTGGCGGATGAGCTTAAATAACCTTATTACAAAAGCCATGTAAAATTTGCGAGGTTGTTTTATTTTAAATAGCCTTGCAGCTTGCTGAATAAAGAAATAATCAATAATTACAATAGTTTAAAAATTAAAATGAAATTGGAATGGCCTTTGCTTTGGTTACTATGAAACTTAAATTCATGTAAAGAGAGGTCATTATGAATACCCATCAAGGAACAGAAGCAACTCATATTACTGACATCATCCAAGTAATGAACAGTGGCATTGATTTTTATCAAAAAGCGCAAGAGAAAGTTGAAGACCCAGCCATTGGCGCATTATTTCAACGCATGATTGACGCACGAAAAGTAAGTGTTGAGCGCTTACAACCTTATGCTGTTAACGAAAAAGGTGAGCGTGAAGACGGCTCTTCTTTTGCTGTAGAAGCACGCAGAGCTTACACAGCCCTACTTACTACGTTTAGTTCTCATAACGATAAAACATACGTTAAAGAGCTTGAAGAGGTAGAAGATAAAACACTTGAAGAAATTAAAGCAGCGATGGATAAACCACAGCCAGCCGACTGTGAAGCAGCCTTAGCGAAAACCTTGCTAACGATGCAAAGCTGCCACACCGAAATGAGCCGTATGCAAAAGCATTAATTTTCAATTGCATATATTTAAAACCCAGCCTAGCCGCTGGGTTTTTTATTATTTCAACGTCCAGTTTAAACCCTGCTATGTATAGCCAAGTCCAAAATGCCTCATTTAGTATTATCAAAGCCATACAGGGGGTATACCAATCCGTAATAATGTTTAATTAAGCGAATTGGTATAATTTAACGCTGAGGTAAGGCGCAACACAATAAAAAATCGCGGTTTACAAATAAATGCTAAAAAGGCTAAATACAAAAAAAGGGCCTAACGGCCCTTTGAACTTAAATAACATAAGGGAGTGTTATTTATTAAAAACGGTATTCTGCGCCTACATAGTAATAAGCACCATTAAAGCCAAATGGCGCTGAACGGCGAGAGTATTCAAATACCCCATCGCTGCTTACAATCGTATTGCCATTTGAATCTACAATTGTGCCCGAGCGTGAGTTACCAATGGTGTTTTTATCTGGGTACACGTCAAATAAGTTATTTGCACCAATATTTACAGATAAATCTTCAGTAACGAAGTAATTAACTTTAACGTCAGTTAAAATTTCTGCACCGTAGGTTTGGCGTCCGCCATCTTCTACTGTGTATTCACCAAAGCGGTTGAGTGAAAGGTTTACAGTCCAATCACCACGCTGATAAAGTGCACTTAAGTTGATGCGATCTTCTGGTTGCCACTCTTCAATAATTGAAATTTCTTGATCAGAGAAAACATCTTCAACAGGTACGGTTTCAAGCCCTGAGCCCGATGGCGTAAATAACGATACCACCTCAGTTTCAGTAAAGTTAGCTGCTAAAGTAAAATCAAGCGTGCCACCTAACCCCTCGGTATTCCAAGTAGCTACAAAATCAATACCCGAAGTTTCGGTATCTGCACCATTTAAGAAAAACTGCCCTGCACCTGCACCTGAACTGATTAATGCAGCATCAAGGCTTGAAGAAAGCCCTTTGCCTAAACGATTACTAATTACTATGCGGTCGTCAATATCAATTGAGTAGTAATCCACAGTAACATTAATGTTATCCGTTACGTTGTAGACAATACCTAAACTACGGTTTTGCGATTTTTCTTCTTTAAGTTTTGGAATACCTAAACTTTGTGCAAGGGTTGAATCGTTTCTGAATGTACCTACTTCTTCAGCAACTAATGAGCCGTCTTCAGCCACAACGAATTGCGTGCTGATATTGTTAAAATACAATTGCTGCATTGATGGCGCTCTAAAGCCTGAGCTTAATGCACCACGCAGTGACACATCATCAGTAATTGCCCAGTTACCTGCAAGCTTAAAGTTTACCGTGTCGCCAAAGCCTTTGTAATTATCGTAACGCAGTGCGCCTGATAAAATGACATCTTCAATTAGGTAGGTTTCTGCATCAAGGTAAAACGAAATTACATCGCGTGACTCATCAACCGATGATGCCGGCGAAGAACCACCAAAACCTTGCGTACCGCCAGAGGCATCTTCAGAGCCTACACCGCCACTTAAACCACTATAAATACTTACCCCATCAAGGGTGTCGTAATCACGATAAGCATATTCGCTGCCCTCTAAAATACGGTATTCATCGGTACGAATTTCTGCACCCATAGCCAGCGAGTAGTCATCAAAGTTTTGCGTAAAATCTATATTAATGGTTTGCAGTGATAACTCCATGCCATAGGCATAGGCTTCACGCGGAATAGTACTACGAATATCAGCGGCACTTAAACCTTGCTCGTAACGTAAAAAGTTAGCGTACGAGGCATTAATTGTGTCACTTGTTGTGTAATCAATGCTGTTTTCACCGTAGGTGTACGATACATCTAAACTTGCATCGTTATCAAAATCGGTTTTGTAACCAAAGTTGTAAGAAATATCATCAATTGTGGTATTAATTTTAGGTAAAAAGCCTAACGGGATAGTTGCATCGTTATCTTGCAAAACAGGGTTACCGCCCGCATTCGCATTATGACGGAAAAACGCTGCTGATTCGTTATCGCGCGTTGAATAAGTAATAAAGCCATACAGCTCACCATCACCTAACTCATACCCTGTATTAACGGTTAAGCCAAATTGTTGTGAGTCGGCATCACCAATACGAAAAGTGTCTCTGTCGGCGGTCAGTTCACGCGGATCGCCTGCCAGTAAAGTACCGTCGCTAAGCTCTGTACAGCCATAAAACTGACACGAGCCGTGCAAACCTGCGCGGTTAGTAGGCGAGCGGTCGCGGTAATTAAGTGTTGCATTTAAGTAGCCGCTATCACCTAGGGCAAACCCTTTATTAAAATCAACGTTTACTGTTTCGCCATCACCCTCTGAGTATTGGCCGTAATTAACCGCTGCTTTGCCGCCTTCACTACCATCTTTTAGTACAATATTAATTACACCGGCAATTGCATCTGAGCCGTATTGCGCTGCTGCGCCGTCTCGTAAAACTTCTATACGTTTAATAGCTGAGGCTGGAATAGCATTCATATCGGTACCTGCGGTACCACGCCCTACTGAGGTATTGATATGAATAATACTTGCCTGGTGGCGGCGCTTACCATTAATAAGCACAAGTGTTTGGTCAGGCCCTAAACCACGCAGTGTTGCAGGTCGTAAGGCGTCAGTGCCGTCACTGATTGACGAGCTTGAAAAGTTAAATGAAGGTGCAATAGATTGCAACATACGGCCAACTTCGGTTTGGCCTGTGTTTTCAAGTGCTTCAGCACTTAAAATATCAACGGGTACGGGTAAATCTTCTACTGAGCGCCCTGCTACGCGGCTACCTACAATAGCAATTTTTTCTATTTTCTCTTGTGCAACATCCTCTGCTGCATTCACACCGTGTGAATTTGCTGCAAGCAATGCTGGTAATACAGCTGCACTAACCCCTGAAAGCTTCATCATGTTGTTATCTTTCCTATTGATTTGTTTGAGTTTTATACTCAGTAAACCATTTTGATCAACAACCGCATCGAGCTCAGTCCCACTTAATAATGCTTGCAGTGCATCTAATTGGGTATAAAAACCATAAACCGAATTTGCTTGGTAATTTTTTGCCAACTCATAAGAAAACACCACGGTTTGCTCTGTTTGTTTAGCAAATTCTATTAAGGCTTTGTCTGCTCGCTGCGCTTGTATATCAAATTGCACCATTTGCCCAGTGGTCTGTGTTGCCCCTTGCACACTCAAGCTAAAAATAGCCGGAGCAAGTACACTTAAACCACTAAATAAATGCGTTTGGTTACTGCGCAATTTATATAAACAGCTGACAAACAAAATTCCTCTATAGTTTTTTATCTTTTTTTTAAACTTTTTTTTAAACTTTTTTTTACTAATAACATTTAAAGATGCAACTTTACCTAACATTTGTTTGATATGCATAACATTTCTTATGATTTAGTTTGCTGTGTTAGGCTCACCATATGTTCACCTAAACGCTCATGCTCAATTGCAAAGTTAGTCTGTAAACTCTCAAGTAGCCCCTCAACATCGCCAGCTTTAAATACACCTGCCACTTTTATATTGGCAAGCTCATCGCTTGAAAGCTCAAAACGCGTAGAGGTGTAACGGCTCACTTCATTTAATGCATCGCTTAAATGCTCGCCATTAAAAATTAACATGCCATTTTGCCACGCTAAATCACGCTGTACGTCATCCACAGAAAGCTGCGTGATAGGTTTAGTAATGCTTTGCTCTATAATTGCTTTTTCGCCAGAGATAACAATATTGGCATTGATTTTACGTACTTTTTTAGCGTTATTATCAGCCAGTTGGTAGTCTTTAAAATCGTTGGCACTTACCGCAACACTTGGGTCGGTGATCATCACTTTACCTTCGGTTACAACCAGCTCTAAATCAGAAGAGGTATTGCGTTGTACATTAAATACAGTACCAAGTGCCGTAAAGCTCTTATCGCCAGCCATCACACTAAATGGGCGCGATGCATCTTTTGCTACATTAAAACGCCCTTCCCCCTTGCTCAGTAATAACTGACGACGGCCTTTGCTATAAGCTACCTCTAATAGGCTATTCGTGTTTAATTGCACTATGGTGCCGTCGGGTAAAACATACGTGGCTTGTTCGCCCACCTTCGTTGTATATATTTTGGTGTAATTTATTTTAGCCAGCTCTTCGTTGTAGCCGTTTTCAAGGTTAATTAATAAGTAACTACACACCATTAATGCTGCAAATAAGCTCGCGGCAATGGCACTAGAAAACGCCCATCTTTTTTTCTGGGGCTGTTTTACACTTCTATGCGGAAATAAACTGCTTAACTCGTTTAATACGGCCAATTCATCCCATAGCTGCGCAAGTTCGTAGACGGCATCTTGATGGGCGGTGCTTTGCATCATCCAAAGCTTAAATTGCTCTTTTTCAATTTCGCTTAAGCCCCTATCAATTGCGCTGATCCATTGGCAGGCTTTTTCTAAAATTAAATCTTTTGATGTAAATTGATGAACATTACTCATTTTGCTGCCCTCTCAATTGATAGAGCCGAATTACAAGCAGAATTATGTGCCGCAGATTGGTTATGATTTTGTTCATGTTCTTTCATGTATAACATGGTTTGTAATAAACCTTTGGCAATGTGTTTTTCTACTGTGCTTTCACTTAATTGCATGTGCTGGGCGATTTCTTTTTGGCTCATACCGTACACTTTTTTAAATATAAAGCATTTACGGATAGAAGAATTTAGTTGATCCGTTGCTCTGCAAAAAAGTAAAAAACGCTCTTTTGAGGTGTATTCATCCTCAAGTTGTGAGGATTTAAGCAGCGGGGGTAATTCTGCGTCGTGCTCTAACGAGTCATTAAACTTGTTATCCCACTTGGCTATATGATTAAGCGCTAAGTGCTTTGCAGTTTTAAGCATGTAACTGCGTCTAAACTGAATATCTTGTTTTAAATCAGCTTCGTAGCTTTTAATAAAGGTTTCTTGCACAATGTCTTCTACGTCATCGGGCTGTACAATACGCGACACAAAGCGTTTTAACTGCTTAGTGATATCAACAAACGTTGATGTCATATTTACTTTGGTAGTCATCCTTAACATAGGCCTATTGTTATTTTTATTACCGATAGATTACGAGTTTTTGGCATAAAAACAAGCGCAAATGTTAATTTAGCGTTGTTTAGGTGGGTTTTGAGTAAACAGGAGATCAAATGAGTAAATTATTAGATTACATAAGGCTCAGTTTTTTTGCAGCAGGTTTACTATTAGGGGTACAAATACCAGCCTTTGTAAGCGACTTTGGGCACGCTTTAGATGCACATTTAATTGAAGCAAATAACGCATTAGCCCCGTTTAAAAAAGATGCTCAAAACTACTTTAACAACGATTTAAACAAGTTAATTGCCCACTATGAAAATATTGGTGATGATATTGTGGGTAAAGGGGCTACCCATATTAAAAGCCTCAATAATCGCCAGCACTCTTTACAAGTGGCAGTTAATAACTTTAACCAATCGCCCTATTTATTTACTTTAACCAGCGACTTTCTCACCATTAAAAAGCAAGTATGGCAACGCTTTGAAGGGCAAATAGTGTTAAAAAAAGACTCCATAATAGCAGCGCTAGTTAGCGCCATTATTATTGCTATTTTTGCTGAGTTTATTGGCTTTGTAACCTTATTCATTATTAAGCGCGGGTATTACCGCTTATTCATAGCTGGCAAATAAAGACTTCATAAACTCATAAAACACCTCGGTTTTACGGGTTGTTAAGCTATTTTGAGGCCGTAAAAACCACACCGGCGCGTCGCTTTGGGCCATTACATTGGGCATCACCTCTACTAAGTTTCCGGCACTTAGCTCATCGTTAATCGCAATTTTAGATTTAATGGCTATGCCATGTCCGGCAAGGGCTGCTTGCGTCATGTTATCGGAATTAGAAATAGTAAAGCGCGTTTTGGCATTAAAGGTGTGTATTTTATTATTTTCATCATACAGTTTTAACTGCCTTTGCCAGGGTAAACACACCCAATAGTGCGTACTCAGTTCGCTTAGTGTACAAGGCATACCATGCTTTTTTATATAACTTGGCGCTGCACATAAAATCCGGGAGTTGTTGACAATTTTGCGAGAAAGCAGGCCAGAATCGGTTAATTGCCCTACTCTAATTGCCACATCTTGTGCATCATCGACCACATTGACAAAATGATCAGTAATTAAAAAGTCGAGCTTTAGTTGCGGGTATTGGGTTTCAAACTCGGTCAACTTAGGCATAACATACTTTGAAAAAACCCACGGTGGCATAGTCACACGTAATAACCCGCTCACTGAAGAGCTTCGTGCGCCAATGCTGTGCTCTGCATCGTGCAAGGCTTCTATAATAGCCCCTACGCGATGATAAAATAGCTCACCGGCGGGCGATAACCTCACTCGTCTGCTGTCTCTAAACACTAACACGGTTGAAAGCTCACGCTCGAGCTTGCTTAGCCTGTGGCTTACTGTTGCCGGCGACAAACGCTGCTCACGCGCAGCTGCAAGCACCCCTTTATTTTCTACTACGGCAATAAATGTTTCTAGGTCACTTAAATTATACATACATTTGGCTAGGCAGTTTTTGGTGTTTAATATTTTCGAATGAAGCTTTCAGTTTTGCAATATATATTTAAATAACTAAAACACCCATAATCGCCATACAGTTATATTCGAGATTTAATAATGAGTTTAAAATCACAGATTGATGCCTATAACGTGCAAAAAGAAGCGAAGCTACCTGGCGATGTATTAGCCCTTATGGCGCAGACAAATGAAGAGCTCATTGCTCAGCATATAAAAGATAATGCGCTACAGGTAGGCGCTAAAGTAAGCAATTTCAGCTTAAACAATCATAGCGCTGAGCAAGTTGAGCTCGCTGATTTATTAAATAATGGCCCGGTAATAATTAGCTTTTACCGTGGTAACTGGTGTCCATATTGTAATTTAGAGCTAAAAGCACTTAATGATCACTTACCCGAATTTAAAACGCACAATGCGCAGTTAGTTGCGATATCGCCACAATTACCCGACGAGACATTATCTAGCGCACAAAAAAATGCCCTTGAATTCGATGTGCTTTCAGATATTAATAACAAGGTGGCCGAGCAATTTGGTTTACTGTTTACTTTAGACGAGCGTATTGTGGCGCTTTATAGCCAGTTTGGAATTGATTTTGAAAAGTACTACGGCAATAAAAGTTATAAATTACCTTTACCTGCAACCTATGTAATTAACCAAAAAGGCATAATTACGTATGCCTTTTTAAACGAAGACTATACCCTACGCGCAGAGCCTACTGATGTATTGGCCGCCCTTGAATCGGAGCAACACTAATGTCTATTTTAAAATCGTTAAAAACCCTTACCCTATCACTACTTGTTGGTTCTAGCCTTGCCTCTGGCTACGCTATGGCTGAGGAGCCACAGGCACAAGTGAAACCTAAAGTACTTATTTTTGATGTAAACGAAACCTTGTTAGATTTAACCTCCATGCGCACCTCTATTGGTAAAGCGCTTGGCGGGCGTGAAGATTTATTACCACTTTGGTTTTCGACCATGTTGCATCATTCACTCGTTGATACTGTAAGTGGCAATTACCACGATTTTGGTCAAATTGGCGTTGCATCGCTGCGCATGGTTGCCAAAAATAACAACATAGCTATTACGAATGAACAAGCAAAAACAGCCATTGTCACCCCGCTTTTAACCCTACCTCCTCACAAAGATGTGAAAGAAGGACTGGCAAAACTCAAAGCACAGGGCTATAAGTTAGTAAGTCTGACAAATTCTTCGAACAAAGGCGTTAAAGCCCAGTTTGAGAGCGCTGGGTTAATGTCGTTCTTTGATGCGCGTTACAGCATTGAAGATATTAAAGTTTATAAACCAGACTTACGTGCCTATGAGTGGGTGTTAACAAAATTAAATGTAAAAGCAAATGAAGCAATGATGGTAGCGGCGCACGGTTGGGATGTAGCAGGTGCTAAAGAAGCCGGGTTACAAACAACCTTTATCGCCCGCCCAGGTAAAACACTTTACCCACTGGCAAAAAAACCAGACCACGTTGTGAAAGATTTACATGAATTAGCCGCTCTACTTAAATAAGCACTCCCAGCGCTAATTAATCAATACCCAAGCGGCCGATGTTAGGATGACATTGGCCGCTTTTTTATTAGGGCGTGTTGATTTTTGATAGTTAAATTTGCAGCAGCGAGTTTGGTTTTTAGGCAAGGCAGAGCCTATGAAGTGTAGTTATTTTACATAAATAGGCGAAACGCAGTAGCAGTTATCATGTCCACTAGGTTACAAACCTCGCGCCGCAATTTAAACGCCCCTAGATTAAATAAATTTCAATCCGCAAAGTTCAACACGCCCTAATCAACATTCTTAAAAACTGGCTTATAAACAAACCATTTAGCATTTTTATCTGCTAGCAATTTACTCCCCACAACGCTACTATTTAATGAATACGCAGTGGAGATAATTATGAACAGTCAAAGATTAAGCGAATTTGAAGAATACTTTCAAATAAATGAAAGCATTCGAGTAAACTTATTTGCTGTAGAAAATCAGTTAGTGCCGCAATCTCAACTCGCGCTTGAAGACGACATACCTCCGCTATTTAAGCTAGCTAACGAAGTCAGTGAGCTTGAACAGGCCTCTTTAAGACCCCTTAGAAACCTAGGCGATTTAGCACAAGAGCTGGCGGCTTTTTTACAAGCACAGTCGCGTAAAATTGATTTAATAATGAGCCACATTTTAGCCTCAGAGCAAGCTCAAGATAACGCCATACAGTGCGATAGCTACGGCGGAGGCGGCATTCGCTTTACTTCGCCTGATGTATACGCAATAGGCCAAGCTTTTAGAACAAAGCTATTTTTGCACCACGAAGCCTCAGCCGTTTACTGCTATACAGAAGTTGTGGCCGTTGAAAAACAAGACAGCGAACATTACCAATACACATTACTGTTTACTGCAATAAGAACCACAGACCAAGAATTAGTTGTCAGAGCCAGCTTACATGCACAAACACGCCAGCTAAAAAAACGCCAAGAACTCGAGCAAATTGACGATGATTCTAGCGGCGATAAATAGCTGACATATGCATGTAAAATGCTAAACTAGCGCCACCGTAATTTGTATCAAAACTTCATGAACTTTAGACTTTTACCTGAATGGGCTGAGCAAGACGCCGTTATGCTTACCTGGCCCCATGCACAGACCGACTGGGCTGATACGCTTGAACGCGTAGAGCCTGTTTATGTTGAGCTTGCAACGCATATCACAGCCGTGCAGCAGCTTGTTATTGTTGCCCATAACACGGCGCTTAAAAGCCACATTACTGCCTTGCTAACAAAAGCGAATATAAACTTAAGCCAAGTGCACTTTGTTGTTACACCAACAAACGATACCTGGGCACGGGATCACGGCCCTATTACCTGCGCAAATATTGACGACGCTCGCCAACTTAAAATTTACGACTTTATCTTTAATGGCTGGGGTAATAAGTTCGAAAGTGCCCTCGATAATAAAATTAACGCCGTACTGGTAGACCAGCTAAGTAATCCAAACACTGATTACCAAGCCCTAAATGTGGTACTTGAAGGTGGCGGCATTGAAATTAACGAACACGGTGTGTTGCTTACAACCAGCGAATGTTTACTGAATAAAAACCGCAACCCCGATTTATCATCAGGCGATATTGAGTCAATTTTAACAACGCATTTAGGCGCAACTGACTTTTTATGGGTAGATCATGGCTACTTAGCTGGTGACGATACCGACAGCCATATCGACACACTGGTACGTTTTGCCCCCAATAATACACTTGTGTATGTTAGGTGCGATGCTAAAGAAGATGAGCACTTTAACGCATTAGATGCGATGAAAAAGCAGCTGCAAAGCTTTAAAACACAAAATAATACCCCATATACGTTAATTGATTTGCCGTGGCCAAAACCTGTGTTTGATGATGACAACACCCGTTTACCGGCAACGTACGCAAACTACTTGATTATCAATAATACGGTTTTAGTCCCGACGTATAACGATGACAACGACGCACTGGCGCTAGCGCAAGTTCAAAAAGCGTACCCAGCGCACACTATTATTGGCGTTAATTGCCTACCTATTATTGAACAATTTGGTAGTTTACATTGCATTACCATGCAATTACCTCGTGGATTTTTAGCTGGAGCAGCACAATGACAAGCCCTGCAAAATTAACCGTTGCCTTAGTGCAACAAACTAACAGTGATAACGCCTGCCAAAATATGGCAAAGTCGATTGCTGGCATTCGTGATGCTGCTAAGCAAGGCGCACAGCTTGTGGTTTTGCAAGAGCTGCATCGTAGTCTGTATTTTTGCCAAACAGAAGATGTTGATGTATTTGACCTAGCCGAAACAATTCCGGGTCCAAGCACAAATACACTGGGCGAGCTTGCTAAAGAGCTCGGCATCGTTATTGTGGCTTCACTGTTTGAAAAACGTGCCACTGGGCTTTATCACAATACCGCGGTGGTACTTGAAAAAGACGGCACCATCGCAGGTAAATACCGTAAAATGCACATTCCTGATGACCCGGGCTTTTACGAAAAATTTTACTTTACCCCAGGCGATTTAGGCTTTGAGCCAATTCAAACCTCAGTAGGTAAGTTAGGTGTTTTAGTATGCTGGGATCAATGGTTCCCTGAAGCGGCCCGTTTAATGGCCATGGCTGGCGCAGAGGTACTAATTTACCCAACCGCAATAGGCTGGGACCCACGTGATGATAACGCAGAGCAAACACGCCAAAAAGACGCATGGGTAATAAGCCAGCGTGCGCATGCGGTTGCGAACGGCGTACCCGTTATTAGCTGTAACCGTGTAGGGCACGAAAACGACCCTAGCGGACAAAGCGAAGGTATACAATTTTGGGGTAACTCATTTATTGCAGGCCCACAGGGCGAAATGCTCTCAGAGGCGAACAATACCGAAGAGCAAATTTTAGTAGTAGAACTTGATCAAAAAGCCTCTGAAAACGTAAGACGTATATGGCCGTACTTACGCGACCGCAGAATTGATCACTATCAAGACTTAACAAAAATTTACCGAGACTAAATAACTGCATGGCGTTTGCGAGCAAACGCCAACTAAAAAATGGAGCACTAAATGGCGTTTGAGCAATGGGCAGCCTTGCCGTGGGTAAAATCTCAAAAAGATAAAATTCAATGGGGGCAGCTAACTGGCAGTGCACTAAGTATAGCCATTGCAGAAGGTGTAAAACAGCAAAACGATTTAGTGCTTATAGTTACGCCAGATACGCCAAGCGCATTACGGCTTGAAACCGAGCTCGAATACTTATTGCCAGATAACCCGGTAATGGTATTTCCTGATTGGGAAACCTTGCCGTATGACCATTTCTCTCCGCACCAAGATATTATTTCAGCACGCTTAGCCACTTTAAACACTTTAAAAAACGAGCAGCAAAGCGTACTTATAGTGCCTGTATCTACGTTAATGCTGCGTACTGCGCCTGCTTCGTTTATTTATGGCTCTACCCTTAATTTTAAAGTAGGCGATAAACTCGACACCCATAACCTGCGCAGTAATTTAGAACAAGCAGGATATTTAAACGTACAACAGGTAATGGAGCACGGCGAATACGCAATACGTGGCTCTATTGTTGATTTGTACCCAATGGGCAGTGTGCACCCATTTAGGCTCGACTTTTTTGACGATGAACTCGACTCTATTCGTTTATTTGACGTAGAAACCCAGCGCTCAGATGAAAAAGTAGATAAAATTGAGTTACTTCCCGCGCATGAATTTCCAACCAACGAAGCAGACGTTGAGCGTTTTAGAATAAATTATCGCGATAAATTTGGTGCCAGCTCAGAGCAAGACTCTGTTTACATGCAAGTAAGCAAAGGTACTTGGCCTGCCGGTATTGAATACTACATGCCGCTGTTTTTTGAAAAGCTTGCCACCATTTTTGATTACTTGCCAAACACCACTACGGTTATGCAACTAGGTGACTTAGAACACGCCGCAGATACCTTTTGGCACGATGTAAACGTACGCTACGAAAACCGTAAAGTAGATCCCCTGCGTCCACTACTGGCGCCCAGCGAGTTGTATCAACCTATTAATGAGTTGTTTTCTAATTTAGGTGAGTTTGCACGAATACGCTTATCGCAAGCTAAATTACCCACTAAAGCAGGCAATAAAAACTTAAATGTGAGCGAGCTACCCGCAGTAAGAATCGATCATAAACAACACGAACCCTACGGCGCATTTATTAACTATGTGGCAGAACAAAAAAAGAAAAAAAGCCGTATTTTATTAAGTGTTGAGTCTGATGGTCGCCGCGAGTCTTTATTAAGCGTGCTTAAGCCAAGCGGCTTAAAGTTTAAAGAATTTGAAAGCTTACAGCAATTTACACAAAGCCAAAGTGATGTTGGCTTAATTGTAAGCCCTCTTGAGCAAAGTGTTGTACTGGGTACAAAACCTAGCCTTTCTATTATTACCGAGCAAGAGCTGTTAGGTATTAAGGTGTCGCAACGCAGGCGCCGTAAACATAAATACGAAGCAAGCCAAGATGCGTTAATTCGTAACTTAGCCGAGCTTAAAGAGGGCCAGCCAATTGTTCACCTTGATCACGGTGTTGGCCGCTATCAAGGCCTGCAAACAATTGACGCGGCAGGTGTAATCACTGAGTTTGTTACCATTACCTATGCCGGTGAAGCAAAACTGTATGTGCCGGTATCGGCACTGCATATGCTAAGCCGTTATTCAGGCGGTGAAGAAGCAAGCGCCCCGCTTCATAAACTTGGCTCAGATGCCTGGGAGAAAGCCAAAAAGCGGGCCGCTGAAAAAGTACGCGACGTAGCCGCGGAGCTGTTAGATATTTACGCACAGCGCCAAGCAAAACCAGGTAATAAATTTGCACTCGATGGGCAAAGCTATCGCCAATTTAGCGACAGCTTTCCATTTGAAGAAACTGACGATCAGCGTAATGCTATTGAAGCCGTACTTGGTGATATGCAATCAAAACTTGCTATGGACCGTTTAGTGTGTGGTGATGTAGGCTTTGGTAAAACAGAAGTGGCTATGCGCGCCGCGTTTGTAGCGGTTAACGATAACAAACAAGTAGCCGTATTAGTACCAACCACCCTGCTGGCTCAGCAACATTACGAAAATTTCAAAGACCGTTTTGCCGATTTTCCTATCGAAGTGGGAGTGTTGTCGCGCTTTAATTCAACTAAAGAGCAAAAAGACACGCTTGAAAAAATGGCCGACGGTAAACTTGATATCGTTATTGGAACGCATAAGTTAATTCAGCAAGATATTAAATTTAACGATTTAGGTTTACTAATTGTTGATGAAGAGCACCGCTTTGGTGTGCGCCAAAAAGAAAAAATAAAGTCATTACGTGCTGATGTAGATATATTAACGCTTACTGCAACGCCTATTCCGCGTACTTTAAATATGGCGATGAGCGGCATGCGTGATTTATCAATTATTGCCACCCCACCTGCTAAGCGTTTAGCAGTTAAAACCTTTGTACGCCAACGCGACAGTGACTTAATACGCGAAGCCATACTGCGTGAAATTAAACGCGGCGGCCAAGTGTACTTTTTGCATAACAATGTTGAGACTATTGAGCGAGTCTCGCAAGAGATCAGCGAATGGGTACCAGAGGCTAGTGTCACCTCTGCTCATGGGCAAATGCGCGAGCAAGAGCTTGAGCAAATAATGACAGACTTTTATCATCAAAAATACAATGTACTGGTATGTACCACCATTATCGAAACCGGTATTGATGTGCCTACTGCTAATACTATTATTATGGACAGAGCCGATAAACTTGGCCTTGCGCAATTACACCAATTACGCGGTCGTGTTGGGCGAAGCCACCACCAAGCGTATGCTTATTTATTAACCGGCGATGCTAAAGCACTTTCTAAAGATGCCACCAAACGCTTACAAGCAATTGAGTCGTTGGAAGATTTAGGCGCAGGTTTTGCCCTTGCTACACATGATTTAGAAATACGTGGTGCGGGTGAGCTATTAGGCGACGATCAATCAGGGCAAATGCAAACTATTGGCTTTAGCTTGTATATGGAAATGCTAGAGCAAGCGGTTAATGCCCTTAAAAATGGTAAAGAGCCAACGCTTGAAAACCTGCTTCAGCAGCAAACTGAAGTTGATTTAAAACTCCCTGCCTTACTACCTGATGATTACATACACGATGTTAATGCGCGTTTAGGTATGTACAAGCGCATTGCAAGTTGTGCTAACCTTGCCGATATGGACGAATTACAAGTAGAGCTAATAGACCGCTTTGGTTTATTACCTGATGCCACTAAAAACCTATTTAGTATGCAGCAACTAAAAATGCGTGCTAGCGATTTAGGAATTACAAAAATAGAGGCAAACCCTAAAGGGGGCTACTTTGAATTTAGCCAAAATACGAAGGTTAATCCTAGCTTCATCATAGGCTTGATACAAAGTGCACCCCATGTGTACAAAATGGATGGCGCAAATAAATTGCGCTTTGCAATTAATGAGGTAAACCCTCGTGAACGCTTAAAAATGGTCACTGCAATGATTGCAGATTTCGAAAAAAAGGTTAGCCATTAATGTTGCTAAAAAAATCGCTTATCGTGTTATGTTGCTTATTTAGCAGCACCGCATTTGCAGAACGTTGGTTTGAAGTAGAAGTGCTGGTATTTAAACAGCGCCCTGCCCCCTATTTACAAGAAGACTTTAGCTTAAAGCACGAGCCCATTAAGGCGAAAAATACGTTAGAGCTACTCACCCCTTTATACACAGAGCAAGCTATGCAGGCATGTATAGATGGCGATAGTCGCTTTCAAAAACGCTCGTTTACCGATTCTTTAGTTAATGCCAACCCACAATCGGGTGTGTGTGATAACAGTATCGACTTTATGAAAAGTTACGACGAGTTGCCCGTTACGCCATTAGCACCGGCACAAGATACGATGGATGAGCCCTATTTACTCGCACCTGAGCAATTACAATTTACTGCCCAGCGCCGCGCTTTAGACAGAAAAGGTTTAGCCCCGCTACTGCATACTGGCTGGCGCTTTGAAGGGGCCAGTAAATCGCGTGCGCCAAGCGTACATTTAATTTC
Source organism: Pseudoalteromonas sp. UBA6610 (assembly GCF_002433295.1). NCBI lineage: Bacteria > Pseudomonadati > Pseudomonadota > Gammaproteobacteria > Alteromonadales > Pseudoalteromonadaceae > Pseudoalteromonas > Pseudoalteromonas sp. UBA6610. The sequence goes on from NZ_DJHW01000094.1 coordinate 22,693, forward strand.
TGGTGATCATATAAAACGCGACGTTAACACTACGCCTAATTATTCAAATCCCGACTTTATTAGCTTAGTACAAAGTAAGCCACAGCTATTTGATACCTCAGAGCAGCCCCTAAGCTATTGGGAGCTAGATGGTTTATTTAAAATACATTTACGCCACTACCTTTACATAACCGCTGATTTTGACGTAAACGAAAAACTACCTAATGGGGATATAGAATCGGCCCGCTTTTCACAATTTAAACGTGTAATAAGTGGTGAAATCCATTACTTTGATCATCCTCGTATGGGCATGATTGTACAAATACGAAAGTATAAACACTAAATCAATAGGACATAACAATGAAAAAACTCCTGATCATCGCAGCAACGCTAAGCCTGGCAGCTTGTTCAAAAGTAAGCCTAGAAAACTACGAAAAAATTGAAGTTGGCATGGATAAAGCCGAAGTAGAAGCTATTTTAGGTACTGCTGATAACTGCGTAGAAAAAACCCTACATACTAATTGTGTATGGGGTGATGAGTCTAAAAACATTGAAATAACACTCGTTTCAGACAAGGTAACTATTTATTCTAAGCACGGTATTACACAGTAATACTGCGCTAAATTAGCTAAATTTACATGACACTAAGGGATAGCCGTTGCTATCCCTTTTTTATTTTCTATTTTTTAGAGTAAATAAGTTCAATATTAACTATTTTACTGCGATTGAGGGTTATTTTGTAACGCTGGTATAAAGTTCTTTCCTCGTCTTTTAATACCATCACCAAATTTAACTGGTAGCGCCTTTCAACCGCTTGCTTTGATATTTTATTACCATCTAAATGATACAGCTTGCCCTCGCCGCGTTTTAAATACCGTGCAAAGGGCGCCAAATTAAAGCGCATACTTTGCTGTAGAGTATCGTAGCCTGGTAAAAACTCTTTAGCTGAAACACGTGTTTCACTGGCAAAATGCAGCCACTGCGCGGCTAGCTTGTTTTGCTGACGCCTTTTTGAAAATATTGTTTTTACTTCACTAGGGATTTTTTTAAAACGCATATACTCAAGCCACACAAACTGACTTGCAACGCGGTCTTTAGTGATGCTGTTTTTAAATACAAACCGCCATTTAGGACGCCCGCGCACAATAGCGCGCCAAATTACCCGTGTAATGTCTTCTTTAAATATTTCACGCAAGCCGTAAATAACCCCTAATATTAAAATAAGGGTAGCGGTAACTTCGGTAAAGGTTGAGCGCGCGTTAAGTATAACTACCATTACAAATGCCATAATGACAGCTGTAACCGTGCCTTTTACTAAACGCTTTAGGTAACTATTTAAATAACGCGTATTGCGATGCAAAATAACGCCGTGCTCTATTAGGCGCTGCAGTAAACGCATTTTATTTGTAATGCGGTTACCATCTTGCAACGTGGTTTCTGAGTTGTAATTTTGCTCAAACCGGTATGTATTTTCGTTTTTACAAAATTGCAGTAAGTCGTTGCGCTCTTTCGCAAAGTCACTGCTGCGCGGGCCTTCATCTAATAGCTTTAAAAACGACTGCTCAACATGCCAACTTAAATAGTTATCGGCATTGGTGTAAAACGGCACCAGCTTTTCATCATCGGGGGTATATCTGCGCAGCTTTTTTAGCAGCCCTTCACTTTGCTCAAACAGCTCTTGTGCACGGGCATAAAAAGCATCCACTTCTTGAATCTTTAATGCATCTTTAATATCAGCGTCGAGCGCTAAACGCACCTGATAACAGTACAAATTAAGGTTTTGGCGGTAATCTTGTTGCTCACCTTTGTTTTTACTAACAAAGCGGCTACGCACTAAGGGTAAGTGTATGTTTTTAGCGTTATAAGCTAAGTGCGATTTAAAGTGGTTATTAAAATAAGACTCTTCACTGAGGGTTTGCACGTTTATACCCATTTCATTGGGTATAGAAAAATACAGGTCGATACGCTGCTCAGAGCGAGGGGATAACTCTGGTTCTATGACAAAAGATAAATTTTCGTCTTGTTTTATCAAACAACTCTCCTTTTATTGAGTGTATAAGTGTACTGGTCTCCTTAATTTTGTTCAATAAAAAAGGCCCAGTAAACACTGAGCCTTAATACGATTAATGTGCTAATTAAAACTTAACGTTTACACCAGCAAAGAAACGACGGCCTAGTACATCGTATGTGTACGGGTCAGTGTTAGAATCGTTGTTACCTGTGTAGTAAGGAGGTTGCTTATCAAATAAGTTGTTGATACCCGCAGATAGAGACAGGCTATCATTAACTAAGAAGCTACCGCTAATATCGTGATAAACGACAGAAGGAGTCGTAGGTGCATAACAGCTGTCAGCATCATCTAAACAAGAGTAGCTATCCATACCAGCAATATAACGCGCTTGATACTGTGCATCCCAACGATCGCCTGATACATTTAGTGTTAAATTAGATTTAATATCTGCATACCCACCAGAACCTGATGTAATAAGACCCGCATAATCTACTGTCTCATCAAGTACAGTTACTACATATTCATCTAAATAAGTTGTATCTAACCCGGCTTTCCAATTTAAGCCAGCAGCTTCGAAGCTATACGCTAAGTTTAAATCGATGCCAGATGTTTCCTCTGCACCAATATTTTGTAGCTGGTTATTAAACTTAACTCGACCAGTCGCATCCATTGACACATTAGAAGATTGGCATAAAGCAGAGCTTGAATTACCAGCATTATTTAAACATTGATCAACAATGTATTGATTATCAACAGACGCAATCGCATTCTCAATTTCGATTTTGTAATAATCCAATGTCATCGAGAAGCCATCAAGCCACTGCGGCTCATAAACAATACCTGCCGTTAGTGTATCTGCTTCTTCAGGTGTTAATTGGTCATTACCACCTACAGTTACTTCTGCCTGCTCCTGAGCGCCAGGGTAACTAATTTGCTCGAAAGAAGGTGAATTACCAGAGTAAAGTTCAGATACTGTTGGAGCACGGAAAGCTGTAGAAACAACACTACGCAACATTAATTCGTCATTTACTTTCCATGTAAGACCTAGTTTCCATGTTTCATCAGAACCAAAAGTACTGTAATCAAAAGCACGAATTGCAGCACTTAGCTCTACATTTTGAGCAAAAGGCGCATCTGCAAGTAATGGGATAGCAAATTCCACATAAGCTTCATTTACATCAAAACCACCTGATGTTGGTTCTACCATAGGATCATTAGCTAAGCCTTGAGCTGTAAGCGAGTCAGGCGTATACCACGCCTTTTCTTGGCGACGTTCAACACCTGCTGCAAACGCTGCATAACCAGCTGGCATTTCAAACATTTCACCTGAAACAGATGCTGCTAAGATAAATAACTGACTACCACCATTGTTTACTTCAGTGTAAACATTTTTACGGAAATCTTCAGATGTCCATGCATTTTGATCAAGTGGGTTGAAAGTCCCCTCTAAGATCTGATCTTGAATGGCACCCATATTATGAAGATTACTTAGCTTATCAACTGAATCGTTACGACCAAAGTTAGCTGATATGTCCCAAGAGTAATCACTAATGAAACCCTGAGCACCAACAACAGCTCTTACTGTATCAACTGACTGTTCAAAATAACGTGCACCTGTATCAGACATGCGACGTCCGTAAGAAATTTTATCACCGTATTGGTAGTTAGTTTCTTGCGTGACGTAATTTCCATTTGCATCTTTATCTAAGTAGCCATCGCCATCTAAGTCAACACGATTATCATAGCTTTGACTTAGAAGTGAATCACCCATATCTTCTGTATATTCAAAATCAAACCATACTGGCTGAGGCGCCATTTGCTGCTCTGACCAACGTTTAGTATAAGTAAACTCAGCAAATAAACTTGTGTCATCAGATAGCTCATAAGTAGCAAGACCAGTTAAGTTTAAGCGCTCCATTGGCGTGTAAAGATAGCTTGAAGGAGAATAGTTGTAAGCATCTTCATTAGTGTAACGATGATAATCGCCACCACGACCAGTAACACCAGAGTCATCAATTAATGAAACACTAATATCTTTACCGCTAGCATCAACGGTGGTACCTTTTTCACCATTACCGTTCCAAATGTGACCGCCTTCGTTATATGAAGACCCTGTACAGTAAAGTCCGTTAGAGCCTTCAGCAAGTGGGCAGTTAGAAAAGCTACGATCTGCCTGCGATGCTTTACCACGGTCAGTGTACTGCATACCGATAACAATATTACCTTTATCGAATGAAGTACCTACAGTGAAGTCAACTGAATTTTCTGTAGCATCGCCTTCGCCAGTGATTGCTGTGTTAGCATTCATGTCTAGGCCTTCGAAATCATCTTTTAAAATGATATTCACAACACCAGCAACCGCATCAGTACCATAAACAGCAGATGCCCCATCTTTAAGTACTTCAACCGATTTAATCATAGAAACAGGGATAGTATTTAAATCGACAGTAGAAGCAGCGCCTGTGCCCGAGTTGATCATACGACGGCCATTTACAAGTACTAATGTACGTTGTGAACCTAAACCACGTAAATCGATAGAAGCATTACCACCCGAACCATTGTTAATACCTGGGTTGGTCATTGCACCGCCAGTAGCAGTCATCTTTTGTAATACGCTATCGATGCTTGTTGCACCCATTGCTTTAATATCGTCTGCACCAATTAATGTAACTGGACTGGCGTTTTCCATATCCGAACGCTTAATGCGAGAACCCGTTACTTGAATTTTTTCAATAGCGTTTGCGCCATCTTCGGCCGCTACTACTTGCATACTTGAGAACATTGGGATTGCTGCGATTACAGCTAAACCAAGAGTTGATTTTTTCATGAATAAACCCTACTTGTTGGAAATTTACCTTGATTGGTAATGCTCACTTTTTATAAGAATTGTGAGTCAGGGGGGCAACTTAGGCTGAGTTAACTGAACAAAAACTTAATGGAAGATCGTTATATATACAACACCAAAAAAGAATAACCAAAAAAGGTACAAAGGTTATAACTTGTTGCAGTGTTAACTAAAAAAAACAATTAAAAATCATTGAGATAAAACTAATACAAAGCAATTAAAACACACCTGAAATCAAAGTTATGCAGATTGTAATCAAATGTAATTAATGGATAAATATACCCTTTTTAGAAAAATTAACATATTAATCACAGCGCATTAGTAAAACCGTAAAGCTGTAATAAAATTAATAACCATAAATATGCAGATTTACCGCTTAAATAGTCTTATTAAGCTATTTATTTAGTTTTTTTGGCAATATTTTTTGTTCAGCGAGACTTCAACGTTTGCTCGGAATGGGAGGAGTTATTTGATTTAGCAAATCATTAGAGGGTCTTAAATTGAGGGCGTTTAGCTTTATTAAAATAGTTATCATTAAAGTAAGCAGGATTTACTTTTTTACATGCCCAGTAATGCAAGTAATACGCTTTTACTATAAACATTACGAAGCCCCCCTATTACCGTAAGGCAATTCACTCCATAACAAGAACGAGTAAGCACACCAACATAAAACAGATGAGAATGAAAAAAAAGGTTACAGCATACAAGGCAGCAAAGAGGTTTAAATGTGTGTTAGTGCTTTAAATACAATTTTATACACCTACTATTGCAGCGCTGCATATAAAAGGCGTACCGCTTAATAGTAGTGCCTTATTATAGTAATACCTTATTAATAGCTGATTTTTGTTATGCGCCAGCTAAAAAAATGATTGGCAGGAAAAAGGTACCTTAATACGTCACATAAAAATTATAAAAGTGAGTGATTTTCTCACCAGTTTGAACATTGCTTAAATTAAGCACCAGTTGCCACAGCATATTTTTCTCAGAGCATATGCCCACCATAGTGTCACTTTTATAAATAGTTGCTTCTTTAGTGAACTTTTGCGGAATAAAACCCATATACATGGTTATACTTTCAAGCTTAGCGTTATCTATTTTTAGGTGGGCGGGTAAATCAAGGTAAATACTAAAGGGGGTTTCGGGGGAAATAATTTTATCACTTAACCATACTTTAACACCGGTGTTATAAATACAGCGCTGATTCGTGTCGCAATTTGTTTTTAACAGTGCTTTTTGATCTTTTTGATTGGCATTGTCACAGCCTGTTAATACCAAAAACAGCATTAAAAACAAAGATAATCTATATATATGCATAACAAATCCGCGCTAAATAAAAACAAATCTTAATTAGCATGCTTTGAAATAACAATAGCCAGTGTGATGTTTGGTTAATATAGGTACAATCTGTATCAAAAAATAAACAACAAACTCACAAACTTTGATTGATGTCATAATTTTATGTAATTGACCTATCTTTTTTAGGCCAAAAAATTTATCATTTCACCCGCAAAAAATAAGGGTTTCTCGAGTTTGTTTTCTGAAGCATTCAGGCTTTGAACGTTTTAGGTAATACGCTTGGGGAAAATAGTAGGCCCCACTTTAAACGGTGGGTAATTCATTTCTAAACGCATTTATTGCAGCGGAAGCCAGAAAATGAGCCAAACAGTAGCATCACAAACTGAGTATAACTATAAAGTTGTACGCCAATTCGCTATTATGACAGTGATTTGGGGCATCGTTGGCATGAGTATTGGGGTTCTGATTGCTGCCCAATTAGCTTGGCCAGCACTTAACTTTGATACACCATGGTTAACATACTCTCGACTACGTCCGTTACACACGAACGCAGTAATTTTCGCATTTGGTACCAGTGCACTTTTTGCGACGTCTTATTACGTCGTTCAACGTACTTGTCAAACGCGCCTTTTCTCAGACAAACTCGCCGCTTTCTCTTTTTGGGGTTGGCAGCTTGTTATTGTATTAGCCGTAATTACATTACCACTGGGTATTACTAGCTCTAAAGAATATGCAGAGCTTGAGTGGCCAATCGATATTTTAATCGCGGTAGTATGGATAGTTTACGCAGTGGTATTTTTTGGTACGCTGATCAAACGTAAAGTATCGCACATCTACGTTGCTAACTGGTTCTACGCTGGCTTTATTATTACTGTTGCAGTGCTACACATTGTAAACAGCATGGCAGTGCCTGTGTCGTTAACTAAATCATACTCAATCTACGCAGGTGCGGTAGATGCAATGGTTCAGTGGTGGTACGGTCACAACGCTGTAGGTTTCCTACTAACGGCTGGTTTCTTAGGTATGATGTACTACTTTGTACCAAAGCAAGCAGGTCGCCCAGTTTACTCTTACCGTTTATCGGTAGTTCACTTTTGGGCACTTATTTCACTTTACATTTGGGCAGGTCCTCACCACCTTCACTACACTGCGCTTCCTGATTGGACGCAAAGTTTAGGTATGGTTATGTCTATTATCTTATTTGTACCGTCTTGGGGTGGTATGATTAACGGTATAATGACGCTTTCTGGCGCTTGGCATAAGCTACGTACCGACCCAGTACTGCGTTTCTTAGTTGTTTCATTGTCTTTCTACGGTATGTCTACGTTTGAAGGCCCAATGATGGCAATTAAATCTGTAAATGCATTATCTCACTACACAGATTGGACTATCGGCCACGTACACTCAGGTGCACTAGGTTGGGTTGCGATGATTTCAATTGGTGCTATTTACCACCTTATTCCTGCGTTATTCGCACAAGGTCGTATGTACAGCGTTAAATTGGTTAACACGCACTTTTGGTTACACACAGTAGGTGTTGTACTTTACATTGTTGCAATGTGGATCTCAGGTGTTATGCAAGGTCTAATGTGGCGCGCAGTTAACTCTGACGGTACATTAATGTACAGCTTTGTTCAGTCTTTAGAAGCATCACATCCTTTCTATATTATGCGCTTTGTAGGCGGTGTATTCATCGTTACAGGTATGTTAGTTATGGCTTACAACGTTCTGCGTACAATTTCAGCTGAGAAAGAATCACTGAAGTTAGACGCGCAAGCACAATTAGCATAACGGAGTGAGATGATGAGCAATAAAAATTCACAAAACAAACATGAAATAGTAGAAAAGAACGTTGGCCTAATGGCTATTCTGACTGTTTTTGCTATTAGTTTTGGTGCATTAGTTGAAATTACTCCGCTAATGTTCCAAGACGATACAACAAAACCTGTAGAAGGTTTGCGCCCACTTAACGCGCTTGAAATGGAAGGTCGTGACATTTATGTACGTGAAGGTTGTTATAACTGTCACTCACAAATGATTCGTCCTTTTCGTGATGAAGTTGAGCGTTACGGTCACTACTCTGTAGCGGGCGAATCAGTATGGGATCACCCTTTCCAATGGGGTTCTAAACGTACTGGTCCTGACCTTGCACGTGTAGGTAACCGTTACTCGGACGATTGGCATTATGCACACTTAGTTGACCCACGCGCCGTGGTTCCTGAGTCGAACATGCCAGGTTTTCCTTGGTTAGCAGAGACAAAGGTTGATACCAGCCTGACTCTGAAAAAACTACAAATTTTCCGTGATACTTTTGCTATTAACCCAGAAAACCCTAAACACCCGGGTTTAGGTTATGGCAGCGACGAAGAGCTACAAGCAGATGTTGATAAAGTTAACGCTATGAATAACGGCGAAGGCGCAACAGAAATGCAAGCCCTAATCGCGTATTTACAGCAACTTGGCACCCACTTGAAGTAATTATTATGGATTACGGAACATACAGAGGCATTTTGACTCTGGTAATTTTAGTATTGTTTATTGTGATTGTTGTATGGGCATACAGCAAGCGTAGCAAAAATCGTTTTGATGACGCTGCTAATGCCATTTTCGAAGATGAAAAAAAACATAACAACACACTCTCTAACGAGGAAAAGGAGTCTGAAAAATGACTAGCTTTTGGAGTATTTGGGTTATTGTATTAACCCTAGCCTGCTTAATCATCATTTTTAGCTTATTAGTTTGGAACCTTAAAAACTATGCGGGCGTAAAAGAAGGTGAAGACTGCGGACATGAATATGACGGCATTACCGAACTAAATAATCCACTACCAAAATGGTGGACGTACATGTTCTTCGCAACATTTATTTGGTCGGTATATTACTTAGCAGCTTATCCAGGTTTAGGTAACTGGGAAGGCTTAGGTAAATGGACAAGCTCTAACCAAGGTATTACCTCTTTAGCTGAATCTAAAGAAGCCACGGCTAAAGCAAAAGAAGAAGGCCGCTATGTAAAGCTTGATAAAGAATACGAAGCAGCACAAGAGCGCTTTGGTCCTATTTTTAACAAGCTTGCACAAGTACCAGTATTAGATTTAGTTAACTCTAAATTTGAAGGTGATGCAGCGCAGCAAGTAGCCCTTGAAAATGGCGAAAAGCATGAACAAACAGACGGCCAGTTAGCACTTGAAATTGGTCAGCGTTTATTCTCGCAAAACTGTGCCCAATGTCATGGTTCAGATGCACGTGGTGCAACTGGCTTCCCTAACCTAACTGATAAAGATTGGTTATACGGTGGTTCACCAGACAAAATTAAAGAAACGCTTCTTTATGGTCGTGTAGCCGCAATGCCTTCTTGGAGTGCAGCACTTGGTGAGCAAGGCGTTAAAGAAATGACAGCGCACGTACTTAGCTTGTCTGGTCGTACTGTTAACCAAAAAGATGCCGCTGCAGGTGCCGCTAAGTTTGCGATGTGTGCCGCGTGTCACGGTGCAGATGGTAAAGGCTCTGTTGCACATAACTTACCGTTTGGTGCACCAAATCTTACAGATAACATTTGGTTATACGGTGGCTCTCAACGCGCTGTTGAAGAAACCCTTAACCATGGCCGCGCCGGTGTAATGCCAGCATGGAAAGACATTTTAGGTGAAGATAAAATTCACCTGTTAACTGCCTATGTTTACAGTTTATCGCAAGATAAATAAACACCGAGTTAACTATTAATTAATCTTTTTATTTCAACAGATTAATCCAGATCAAAAAAGCCTCCAGTCGGAGGCTTTTTTTTAGTCTTTTACAAATATTTGCTATAAAATAGCCCTACCTAAACTAATTTTAGAGCAACTATGCAACCTACTCCGTGGTATAAAAATTTTTGGCCTTGGTTTTTAATCTTTTTTCCGCTAGCGGCTATTATCGGGTGCATAACCTTAATTATTACTGCTGTGGGCAACGGCCCAGATATGGTGGTTGATGATTACTATAAAAAAGGCAAAGCAATAAACTTAGAACTTACTAAGTTTGAAAAAGCCAAAGCACTGTTTTTACATGGCAAGCTTAATGTTACAAACGAGCGTGCCAGTTTTGCCTTTACCAAAGGCGATTATAGTAACGTACACGCTTTAAAGCTGTCTTTTTATCATCGCACCATCAAAGCGCATGACTTTGAAGCAACGCTTACCCCTAATGCAAATAAAGAATTTACTGCCCTTTTAGATAACTACACACCAGGTGCTTACTCTGTCTTTATAGAGCCGGTGGATGGTAGTTGGAAGTTAAAAGAAAACATTACTCTTCCTACAGAGCAGCCTTTGTTAGTTACCCCAAATTATAAGTAGCCACCACTATGAGCGTTTCTTGCTTTCATTGCCTTGAAAGTGTGCCAAATGGATTTCGCGCAACCGTAACAATAGATAACACGCCACAGCCTATGTGCTGTATTGGCTGCCAAGCAGTTGCGCAAAACATTGTTGACCAAGGCATGACCGACTATTACAAATACCGCACCGTACGCGCTGGTAAAGTAGAGCAGTTAGTCCCTGAGCAACTCGCGTTTATTAAAAGCTACGACAACGAAGACATACAAGATGAGTTTATAGCCACAACCGATAACTTATCCCAAGTACTTTTAAGTGTTGAAGGCATTACCTGCGCCGCGTGTGCATGGCTTATCGAAAAGCAATTACTTAGCTTAAAAACGGTAAAGCGCGTTGATGTTAATACCTCAACTAACCGTGCCATGATCCAATGGGATAAAACCCAAACCCCGCTGAGCGAAATTATTACTTCCTTAGCCAAAATTGGCTATAAAGCTTACCCGTTTCAAGCCGATGACGAAGCCCAACAAAAGCAACAAACAGCAAAAGCCTATATACGCCGCTTAGGTGTTGCAGGGCTGATGACCATGCAAGTGATGATGTTTGCCTTTGCCATGTACTTTGGCATGTTCTCGGGTATGGATAATAACTTTGAGCAATACTTTAGGTGGATAAGCCTAGTGCTTGCCTCCCCCGTTATTTTATACAGCGCATTACCCTTTTTAACTAACGCTATTAATGGCTTAAAAGCAAAACAGTTAAATATGGACTTACCCGTTTCGCTGGCTATTTTTGGTGCGTATAGCGCCAGCTGTTATGCCACATTTATGCAAGTAGGCGAAGTGTATTTTGAATCGGTATGTATGTTTACCTTTTTATTATTATTAGGTAAATACCTCGAATTTAGGGCCCGATTAAAAGCCAGCGAGTTTACTGCCAACTTACAAAAGCTGCTACCTTTAACCGCCCGCACCCTTGATGATAACGGCCAAGAGCATATTATTGCAGCTAAAAAGCTTAAACTTAATGATGTTGTACTCATAAAAGCTGGCGAAACTATCCCCGCTGACGGAGAGCTTATCAAGGGGCAAACAAGCGTTGATGAGTCGATGATGACCGGTGAGCATCAGCCCGTTAATAAGTTTATTGGCCACAATGTGTATGCCGGGTGTGTTAATCATGATGGCTTAATAGAAATAAAAATAAATAAAATTGGCCAAAACACCCTACTAAACCAAATTATACACTTACAACACACTGCGCTTACCAAGCGCCCTAAACTGGTAGAAATTACCGATAAAGTTGCCCAGTGGTTTATTGCCTGCTTGCTAGTTTTTGCCTCTATAACGGCCGTTGGCTGGTACCAAATTGACCCAGAGCACGCGTTTTGGATCACTATTTCTGTATTGGTTGCCACTTGCCCTTGCGCGCTTAGCCTTGCTATACCTACCGCATTAACGTGCGCTGTAGCCACACTCACCCGCAAAGGGGTGCTAATTAAACAAGCGCATGTGCTCGAAACCCTCTCGCAATTAACGCTGTTTGCCTTTGATAAAACAGGCACCCTCACACAAGGTAAATTTAGCTTAGATGCCATTGATATACTCGATGACACAATCTCTAAAGAGCAAGCGCTTAATATTGCAGCCCAGTTAGAGCGTTATTCTGAGCACCCCATAGCCAGCGCATTTAATAAATACGCCACCACCGAGCTTGCCCTTACAAACATTACTGTACACCCAGGTATGGGCATTAGTGCACAAAGCGCAGATAAACATTACGCTATTGGTAAAAGCGGCTGGTTTGACAGTAAAAAAACAAATGCCCAAGCAAGCCTATTTATAAATAAACGCGTAGTTGCTCGTTTTTACTTTATAGATAAAGTAAAACCCGGTGCCAGTGAGCTTATAAGTACCTTACAAGCACAAAACTTAAGCTGTCATATGCTCACAGGCGATGCATCAGACGCAGGGCAAAAAATAGCAAAACAGTTAAAGCTCAACAGCAGCCAAAGCGCCCTGTCGCCTAAAGATAAACAAACCGCCGTGGAGCATTGGTCATCACAAAACGAAGTGGTTGCCATGGTAGGCGATGGCATTAACGACAGCCCAGTATTTGCCAGTGCCCATTTATCCATTGCAATGGAAACCGGTGCCGACATTTCTAAAAACAGCGCCGATGTAGTGCTGTTAAACAGTGATTTAGCCTCAATTGCGCACCTACTCAATGTTGCTAAGCAAACCAGGCGAATCATTAAGCAAAACCTGACGCTGTCTTTGTTGTATAATGCTTCTATTTTACCGCTTGCAGCGCTTGGGCTTGTTGCCCCGTGGATGGCCGTTATTGGTATGTCTGCCAGCTCAATTATTGTGATTAGTAATTCACTAAGGCTTTTAAAGTTATGAGCATAATTTATATTTTAATCCCGATTGCCATATTATTTGTGATTATTGCCATTGGCGTGTTTTTTTGGGCCGTTAAAAGCGAGCAATTCTCTGATTTAAACAAACAAGGTCATAGTATTTTGTTTGAAGATGATAAAGAACAGCACAACAAAAGTAATGATTGACCCACTTTACACCAGCGCCTTTTTAATGGGCTTAATTGGTAGCGGGCATTGCCTTGCCATGTGCGGTGGTATTGCCAGCTCATTGCAATTGGCCAGTAACAAGCGCCAATCTGTTATTTATTCATTTGCTTATAACATTGGCCGAGCGTGTAGTTACATGCTGGCTGGCGCACTCGTTGCGGGTATAAGTAGCCAATTTGCAAAACAAAATACGTTTTTTTCTGTAACCCTTTCATTCATTGCGGCTATTTTTATGCTGCTGGTAGGCGTGTATATAATGCGCTTAGGCCCCACTCTGCAATGGCTTGAAAAAATAGGCAAAACACTTATTTGGCAGCATATTGTTAAGCTTAATAAACATTTAATGCCAGTAGATTCAACGGCTAAAGCATTGGGTTACGGCGCTTTGTGGGGGTGGCTACCCTGTGGTTTGGTTTATTCAGCGCTCACATGGGCAATGACCAGCCCTAGTGCATTTGATGGTGCCCTAGTGATGCTTTGCTTTGCGCTTGGCACCTTTCCGGCCATGATCACCTTAGGCCTGGCCGCCCAAAAACTTAATAGTGTTATTAACCACCCATGGACGCGAATTGTGTTAGGCAGTATTATAATTTGGTATGGTATGTACCTGTTGATCATTGCCATCGACAAACTAGTACATTAATCGTCAGCTGTATTAAGCCACTCGGCTTATTTTCATTGCTGTGTATAAAAATTAAAACGGATTAAATTATGGATTTCTCTCAAAGTCGCGCTAAAAGTAATTGTGCAATTAGCTGTAACAACTGCAGCATCAGCCAATTGTGTTTGCCGTTTTCGTTAAATGGCCAAGAAATGGATAAACTTGACGAAATCATTGAGCGCAAAAAGCCCCTGCACAAAGGCGACTACTTGTTTGAATCCGGTGCTGCGCTTAATGCAATTTATGCAGTACGCTCAGGCTCATTTAAATCGTACACATTGTCTGAACAAGGTGATGAGCAAATTACCGGTTTTCACTTAGCCGGCGATTTAGTCGGCTTTGATGCTATTAGTAAAATGGCTCATCAGAGCTTTTCGCAAGCACTTGAAACATCAATGGTATGCGAAATCCCGTTTGATACACTCGATGAGTTAGCAGGTAAATTACCCAAACTTCGCCAACAAATTATGCGTTTAATGAGTAGCGAAATTACCTACGATCAAGAAATGCTGCTACTTCTTAATAAAAAATCTGCAGAAGAACGCCTAGCGAGCTTTATTTATAACCTTTCGGAGCGCTTTGGCGAGCGCGGATTCTCGCGTAAAGAGTTTAGATTTACCATGACTCGTGGTGAAATAGGTAACTATTTAGGCCTAACCGTTGAGACCATCAGCCGCTTATTAAGTCGTTTTCAAAAAGCGGACTTAATAAAGGTAGAAGGTAAATTTATTACTATTTTAGACAGTGACGCACTCGCCAAAACGGCAGCAATAATTAAGCCTAGCTAAGCTAATAGGTGTTGTAACTTTGATTTAGAACAACAATTTGTGTGCTACCCCTTTAACTGCTGTGTATTTACGTTACACTGAAAGTAAGTTAAAAAGGGAGTAGCATATGAACACTATTAAACGTATTTTAGCCGTTATTGATCCTACTAAGGATGACCATCACGGTTTAGCTCGCTCGATTGATTTAGCCAAAAAGTCAGGCGCCAGTATTACCGCCTTTATGACTGTTTACGACTTTTCTTACGAAATGACCACCATGTTGTCGTTTGAAGAGCGCGAAGCAATGCGAAAAGCCGTTATAAACGATAGAGAATTATGGCTTAAGGATATAATTTCTACCTACCCAGATGTAAATATCACCACCCAGGTGGTCTGGCATAACCGCCCTTTTGAAGCCATTATTAATACCGTTATTGAACAAGAATACGATTTAGTGGTTAAAAGTACCCATCAGCATGGTGCGCTAAAATCGGTTATTTTTACCCCTACCGACTGGCACTTAGTACGTAAATGCCCCACACCTGTGTTATTTGTAAAAGAAATGGCTTGGCCTGAGCAAGGTAATATTTTAGCCGCGGTCAATGCGGTTAGTGAAAACGATGAGCATGTAGCCCTTAATAAACGCATTATTAAAGATGCACAATTTTTATGTGAACTTGCCAACGCTAAACTTAATTTAGTTAATGCCTACCCTGCTACCCCCATTAATATTGCCATAGAGATACCAGAATTTAACCCTGGGCTTTATAACGAATCTGTAAAAAAACACCACATAGAATCCACCAACGAGCTTGCTAAAACTTTTAGTTTAACTAATGAGCAATGCTTTATAGAAGAAGGCCTACCGGAGGATGTGATCCCCGATGTAGCAAATCGCTTAAATAGCGAACTGGTGGTGATTGGCACCGTAGGGCGTACGGGGCTAAGTGCCGCATTGGTTGGCAACACTGCCGAGCACGTAATTGATAGCCTAGATTGCGATGTCTTGGCATTAAAACCTGATGGCTACGTAAGCCCGCTTGCCAAAAGTTAAACAAAGCCTTAACTAGCGCTTTAATACCCATAGTACTTGGGTATATAATACGCCCCTTTATTTTCAGCAAATAATTTGCCGCATTGTTTTATAAGGGGGCGTAGTGTCTCACTCAGCTCAAGCCAAAGCTCAATACAACTTAAATAAGCTACAAAAGCGTTTACGCCGTCTTACTGGCCAAGCCGTCATGGACTTTAACATGATAGAAGAAGGCGACCGTATAATGGTATGCCTATCGGGTGGTAAAGACAGTTACACCATGCTTGATATGCTTAAACATTTAAAGCGTGTGGCGCCCATTAAATTTGATTTATTTGTTGTTAATCTCGATCAAAAACAACCAGGCTTTCCTGAACACGTTTTACCTGAGTACCTTGATAAACAAGATATTGAATACAAAATTGTAGAAGAAGACACCTACAGCATTGTTACCGATATCATCCCTGAGGGTAAAACCACGTGTTCGCTTTGCTCACGCCTACGTCGTGGTATTTTGTACCGTACAGCCAAAGAAATGGGCGCAACTAAAATTGCCCTTGGCCATCACCGCGATGACATGATCGAAACACTCTTTTTAAACATGTTTTATGGCGGTAAACTTAAAAGCATGCCGGCTAAGCTAATGAGCGATAACGGCGAGCATATGGTTATCCGTCCGCTCGCTTATTGTAAAGAAGCCGATATAAGTAAATACGCATTTAGCCAAGGCTATCCTATTATTCCGTGTAACTTATGTGGCTCACAAGAAAACCTGCAACGTAAACACACTAAAAACATGCTAGCGCAGTGGAATAAAGACCACCCTGGGCGTATTGAGAGTATTTTTACTGCAATGCAAAATGTGGTGCCTTCGCATTTAGCCGATACAGAACTATTTGACTTTGAAAACCTAAAAACCGGCGACGTTATTGATGGCGGCGATATAGCACTCGATAAACCAGATATACCTAACGCGCCTGTAAGCGATGAAGATGAAAACCAACAGCAACAAGCTGATGTGGTTACTATTAACCTAAGCTAACGGTTTTAAAAATACAGTTAAGGGGCTACTCGCCCCTTTTTTTATACTCATTAATCCTGCTAAGCGCCTTTATCAGCTAACCCTTTTAAAAACTCTAAACTCATTCGTTCTTGCTCGTTTGCTTGATAAGGCAACTGTTGCAAACTATCGTAGGCAAAATCTGTAATTTCAAACTCAGTAATCTCACTGCTACCAAAACTATTACGCTCACCTGGGCTTGGCGACATGCGCTCTATCACAAAGTCACTTAAACGCATGTTAACCACCCCTTGTGGTAATACCGACCAATGCGCCTTTAAATCCACCGTTTGACTGCCTTGTGAAAGTTTCTTTTTAGTCACCAAATGTGCAAGTGGGGTCGTATCACTGTATAAATTAGCTCTAATTCTATATAAGCCGCTTTTAAGCACTTTTAAATGAGCTGTGGCTATCATGTTTTCGTTTTGTGCATAGGCATTATCAAAATCAATAAGCGTCGCACTGGGTGGCATATACTGTATTTGCGCAACTGCAGGCACCTTTTTACCTGCTACATTTGCCTCTACAAATAGCTGTAAATTTCGCGGGTAGTCTTCACTGCCTTTAAAGCTTACTGTGGCTTCGCCCTGCTGAGCTGTGGTGGTTTTTGAATTGATTGACGCTTTAGTATCGGTATTGCTTAGCGCTACATTTACCTCTGCTAGGTTTTGCGCAGCAATATTAATGGTTATTTCTTGCGGGTATACAAACCTATATTTATCTAAACTAACAACGAGGGCATTACCCGCATCGTCAATGGGGCTTGTAACTGGGTAAAACTGATTGGGCTTTAAACGGTCTTCATCAAGTGCGCTTAAGGGCTGCGAATAAGGCGGGTATTTTAGTGCGCTTTGGTATTGCATTGCCACATGCTCAGCGGCACTGGCCAAGTGCTGATCATAATGTATTTTGGCAGGGCTTTTTGCCTGTTTTTGTTTTGGCACATCAATGGTTATTACGGTGTTTTTATCTGGGCTTGCTGGATCTGTCTTGTTTTTTATTGCCAGTGCAGCGGGAGGCTCAAGCGTTTTAACTTCATTTTTATTTGTAAACCACAGTAAAAACATCGCAATACTGACTACAGCGGCACCAATGTAAAACTTTTTCATGTTGCATCAATCCTTTAAAAGCGTGCAGCAAATAACTACACGCTCTAGCGTTTAATACCTAACGCGTTTATAAAATTTAGGTACTTATTAAGGGATCACGTTATAAATAAGTGCCGAGGCGCTTTGCGTGTTTGAATCCTTAATATAGCGGTAGTGTTTTTTCCAAAACCAAGTACCCGTTGTTTTATCAAATGTGTTAAAGCCAACATTTTGACCATCTACATTTATATTGTTCATGGCAATTGTGACATTCCCTTTGCGCTGCGCATTATGGATCTCGTTGTGGCTGTAACTGTCGCTCATCATCATTGGATAATGGTGCGGCATAAAGCTATTAACGGCATCGCCTTGTGATTTTAACTGGCCATTAGTATCAATACTGCTACTGCAACTGCCAAACGATTTAGCCGCGCTTGCTCCACACGATGAATGCGATGCCACCACCGAATCATCATTACCTTTTAAAAACCCGCCCGTTAAACCTAGGTACTCATTACCATCGGCTACAAAACGTAAACGCGGCGTACGCGCATCTGGAAACGGCGAAATTTTGCGTGCGTTATTTACTTTTAAATCGTGTAATACGCCCACCGCTTCTGTCACATCACTGCCTAACCACCATTTGAGTGCTGCATCCACTGCAAAGTTCCATGCTGCGCCAGTTAAAGCACTTACAGCAATATCGGCAAGCTCGCTGCCGCCCCCTGCTCCCGCTAAATCAAAGGTCGCCACAATATTAAGTGGCGTAAGGCCTGCATTTTCAAGCCAATTAGCTTGGTTATCAATAATATGGCGAGCAACTAAGTCGCCTGTTGAATGCGTTACTAGCACACAGCCATCAGCACATAAGTTAGAACGCGATATTTGCTTTAATTTAGGCCATACCCAATCGGTCGCAATTTTACCTTCAATGCGCTCATAGGCTGGCCAATCAATACGTTCATCAGCACGGTTATTCCAATAGGTTTGCCAATAGGTTTCACCCTCGTTTAATACATCGCTGCCCGACTTATTGGTTATTTGCGATACCTGCAAGCCGTGGATCAGTATAATTTTGTGATCTTTACTCAGTGCAGAAAAGCTCATTAAAAACGCAGCGCTGGCAAAAAGTAGATATTTAAGTGTGTGTGTTCGTTTAGAGTTGTTCATATAAATCCTTAATGTGTTCAGTGTTTTATTTTTATGCCTATGTACTTAAGGTATTCATTTACACATGTGCAGGCGCACATGCATTGACCAGTATTAGGAACAACGCTCAAAAATGCAACAGTTTATTATCATTTAAATTCTACTAAGTCTATATTGACTGTATATTCAATTACTTAAATTTAAATAATTGCAATATTTAGGACTGTAACGATTCTATAATAATAGAATTACCATCTATTTTTAACACTTTGGTGAATGAATTAATGTATACTTAAATATTTTTTTTTAAAATGACTAATATTTTCTAGTAATCTAAGTCACGAATAAATCTACTCTTTTAAGAGAAGCTTACATTAATAAAAGCTATCTAAATTGTATTTTGAAGGAAATATCGAAGTGGAAATGCTAAGTTGAGAGATCAAGCAGAACACTTGATCTAAGATGATAATTCTTAAGCTGAACTAGAAATATAGGCTTTCTATTGTTTCACCACCGATTTTAATATCACACTTATCGCCAGACTTTGAGTTTGATGACTGAATTGCACCAGCCACTGCACCAAAAACCCCTCCTTTGCTACTCAAAACTGAGCCAAAGTAACAATAACTAGAAATATGTACATCTTGATAGTCACTTGCTAAGTTTAGTGTAGGAGTATATGGGGGAAAGCGCCCTTTCAATAAAGGATCTCCATTTACAGTAAGTTGTAATTCGTTGCGATTCTCATCATACTGACCACCAAACACATAAGTTTGTCCTTGATATGCAATAGTTTTTTCTTGTGCTTGAATCGGCGGTGTTGACCCACAACCAGCTAGAGCAAGTACGGGTAAAACACTGATAATAATTTTTTTTAGCATAACTGAATAAATTTCCATATAAATTAAATGAGCGAAAAATATACCCTAATGAATATTAACTTTCAATAGAGTCTTTTCTTATTATTTATTATATAAACATAACAATAAACAACCTTGAGAACCATTAATAAAATAATTTTCTCTCTGCTTTAAACTTACAGCAGTATAAAACTAACTTTTCTTAAAAATTTTATAAATAAACCGGCTTTATAAAAAGAGTAAGTTCAGTATAAACTTATACTAATTTGCTAATTAAGTAAGCTATGCTGGGCTAGGGCGATTGCGTTAATAGTCAGAAAAAATTTGTTCTAAATAAGAGTTTTACACAGCTAGAGATGCCTCTAATGAGTGCTGCGGGTTAGTTATACATATTGCCGTAGATATTTCCCTATACAGCTTATTAGATGCAACTCATATTTCGCTTTTAAAAATCACCAAAGTTATAATTTATCGTAACCCCTTTTTTCTAAGTTAATTATAATTCGTTAGTAGCTGCGCTTATAACCAAACCAATCATTACTACAGTATTTTTGAATGATTTTAAGCCCATCAAACTGTCATGAAGATTAAAGTACAGAAGTGGCTATTTTTCTGATTCCGAGAAACATTAAATTTACTACTACATTCTTTAAAGCATTAACCCACATTATAAAAGGTAATTAAAATAAATAATCATCAGTAAAGTAGGTTAACTACTTTAGTCTTTCATACAATCCTGAGGCTCTTGATACGCTTTTGCTCATGGCCAATTGCAGTACTTTTTTATCGGCCACCAGCTCAAAGGTGTTTTTAGCACGTGTTATGCCTGTGTACACCAGCTGTCTATTTACACCCATACTGGCGTGTTTAAGCGGCGGTAAAACCATAGCTGTATAACTAAACTCCGAGCCCTGCGATTTATGTATGGTCATTACATACACTTTATCGTGAGCAGGCAGGCGCGCGGGTGAAAACGCCCGTACCGTGTTTTGCTCATCAATAAATAATGCTTTTAACTGCCCGCTTTCATCGGGCATTAAGATACCAATATCACCATTAAACAACTTAAGTTGATAATCGTTTTGGCTCACCATAATGGGCATACCACTGTAATGGCGCTGGTTTGGGCTTACCGATATTAACCCTTGTTGCACAAGTGCGCGCTCAATGCGGCTGTTTAAGCTATTTACGCCGTAATCACCCTCACGAACGGCCGCTAATAGTTGATATTGAGAAAACGCCGCGTGAACATCTGCAACACTTGCCCCTTGGGCGATTAAATTTAAATAATGAGCGTAGTGCTTAGCAGCACTGTTTATTAATTTTTCTATGGGTTTTGCAACAAAGTCATAATCTAAAATAACATCGTTAAATTGCCCTTGTGTGCTTTGTTGCTCTACGTATTTTAAAATACCGTTATGGTTAGTATTAACCGCCAGCGCAAGCTGGCCAATGCCACTTTGTGCATCAAATCGGTAGCTGTGTTGTAAAAACGCAATGCAATCGGCTAGTTTAAATTCGCTATGTCCAGGCGACGCTAATTTAGCCTCTCCTTTAAAACATAAAGCATTAAGCTCATCACATCGTGCTTGCGAGTAATTAGGCGTTTCACCCAATGCTAACCCTTGGCATAAATCACTCATTACACTGCCGGTATCTACCGAGGCAAGTTGGTCTTTATCGCCAAGCAATATTAAACGCGCATGCGCAGGCAGTGCTTCTATTAATTTAGCCATGAGTGATAAATCAACCATGCTGGCTTCATCAATAATAAGTACATCTAAATGCAGCGGGTTGGTGCTGTTATGCTTAAATTTATTAGTAAAGGGTTTAACCCCTAAAAGCCGGTGAATGGTTTGCGCACTATCGGGAATTAAGGCCTTTATATCCTCAGGAATAATTTTAAGTTGCTCTTTTGCCCCTAAAATTGATTCACTTAAACGTGCTGCAGCTTTACCTGTAGGCGCCACCAGCTTAATGCTTAAAGGTGCACTTTTATAAAGCGACTGTAAAATAGCTAATAGCTTAGTCACGGTGGTGGTTTTACCAGTTCCTGGCCCGCCCGTAATAACGCTAAAGCCTTTTGTTGCTGCAATAGCACAGGCTACTTTTTGCCAATCAATCGCAAGCGCTGAATTATCAACAAAGTAGTCATTTAATAATTGGCTGAGTAACTGGGTATTTATATTTAAATGGCGCTCACTCATCGCAAGTAAACGTGTAGCTAAGGTGTGCTCATAATCAGCTAGGCGCGCAAAATAAAGCCGTTCGTTAAATAACTGTAAGGGTTTGGCCTCGCCCACACTGTTATGGGCACTTAAACAGCTAAGCGCATCGAGGTAGTTAAAGGCTTCGTTAAAAGGCGATGTAATATTTGGTACATTGCCCTCGGTTTTAGTAAAGTCGCTTTGGCGTAAATTAAACGGGTTTTGCCAGTCGACTTCTTTTAATGTTAAACAGCTATGCTGGCTTTGCTGTGCTAAACACAGCAATAACACTATATAAAACACGTCGTTTTGCTGGTTATCACACAGCATTAAGGCAAGCTTTACATCTACCATTCTTATGCGTTTTTCATCTAATAAGTAGTCAAGCAGCTCCACCGTATTTAACGGTTGGGCAGGTGCTGGCGGCTCATCAAACAGGCTTTGCTGCATAGGGTAGTCACTCATAACATGGCTCCTTGGCTAAATAAGCCATCTAATAGTGTGATTTGCTCTGCGCTAAGCTTATTAAAATACACTCCTTTGCCCGCCGGCATGGCGCGTAAAAACGCATAATAAACCCCGCCTAAATGGGTTTCTATTGCATAATCACTAATGCGTTGTTTGAGTAATCGGTGCAGCGCAACGCTATAAATTAAATACTGTAAATGATACTGATGGCTATTCATGGCTTGCTCTAGCAGGTCGCTTTCATAGTCAGCGGGCGTATTACCTAAGTAATTAGACTTATAATCTAAAATATAATACTTCCCTTGATAGCAAAAAATTAAATCTATAAATCCCTTTAACAGGCCTTTTACATGAGAAAACTCGAGTTTGCTTTGGGTAAAACCAAAATGCTTAACCAGTATTTCGTTTAATTTAGGCGCGCTTAAACTATCTAAAGGTAAGTTAAATTCCATTTCGACTAGGCAATCTGTCGGGGCTAATTGACTTAAGCTTAACCCCTCATTGTTTAAAGGGCAGGTTAACGAATCAAGCACCCATTGCTCGGTCACGTGTTGCCAGCTTTCGCTAATATGGTATTTATCCAGTGCATGTTTAACTACCTCTGCTAAATTTTGCTCTGGATTTGTAGGGTGTACTTGCGCACTGGTAAAGTCTATTTGCTCAAATATTTCATGCAAACAGCTTCCAGGCTTCGCCCCCTTGGGGAAACTGTAAGGCGATGGTATTTCATCTTGGCTGTTAGCAAATTCATCTTTTTCATGATCTTCATCGCTGCGCCCAGGCTCAATATGATCGGTGTGCTTTTTAAAGCTCAGCGCACTAAAGCTGGTTGCTCGCCAATCTCGCTCTATGTTAGCTGTAACCGTATTAACTCTTAACGCTTGGCTTTGCTGCACTGCGCTATTAAGTGTTAATTGGCCTTGTTCGGCCAATTGCTCAGCCGTAAATTGCTGATAGTGCATTTCGGTGTGAGCGTCGCAAAATTCACTTAAGTGGGTGCGCCACGTTTGGCTACTTGTAAGCTCAAGCCCTGCAAATAACACATGCCCTAATGCACTACTTTGTATAGCCAAACGGCTACTTTGCCCTTGCCCTATGTTATACACCCCAAGTGCACAAAAATGTACCGCGCGGGTAAGGGCAACATAAAGTAAGCGTAAGTCTTCAGCTAGGCGTTCTTGCTCGGCTTGTGCTAAGGCGTCTTCGTTTTTACTTAAATCGTAAACTAGCTGGCCGTTTTGGTGATAAAGCGCTTCTTTTGTTTCGCGATAGCCACTGGCGAAAGGCATAAATACCAGCGGATACTCGAGCCCTTTTGAGGCATGCATAGTCACAATTTTAACTAAGTTGGCGTCACTCTCTAGGCGTACTTGCACGGTTTCGCCATCTTGCTGGCTTACTTTTTGTGCATACCAACGTAGCAAGCGCAAAGTGCCTTCTAGCTCTATTTGCTTTTGCTGCAGTATTTCACCTAAGTGTCTAAAGTCGGTTAACCAGCGCTCAACGTTATAGCCAAGGCCTTGCCACTTAGCGCTCAGCTGATTATGGCTCAACAAACGTTCAAGCATCGCCATTGCGCCTTGCTTGTTCCAAATATGGCTAAGTTGAGCAAAAAAGTTTAAGTGCTCTTGCCATTTATTTTCATCATCAGCAAGGGCGTAAATTTCGTTGTAGCTTAAACAAAATAACGGCCCAGCTAATACGCCGCGCAGTAACGACTCGTTGTATTGCCCATGCAATGCCGTTAAAAAATTAAGTAAATGGTGGCTAAGCTCTTGGCTAAAAACACTGTCGCGCGATAAATACACGCTAGCAATATTGGCATTGCTCAGTGCTTTTTTCATTATTTGCGCTTCTACACGGTCGCGCACCAATATACAAATATCGGCAGCGGTCACCTTATGGTTACCAATGCACGCTCGCCCTTGCTCGGCTTGCTCAAGCAATGTCACTATTTTATTGGCAAAATAACTGGCCAAATGCCCTTGCCCAACGCCTTTGCTGGTGGGTTTGTTTTTTTCATCTGCAGCTTCATCTACAAATACATTAAATTCAAACGCGGTGGCAGGTTTGCCATCTATTGTAAATGTTTCATCGGCTTTTTTGCCTTTTGCTGTTACTGCGTTAAACGGTATGGCATCGTTATAAATAAAGCTATTAGCATGTTTAGAAAACAAACTGTTTACACTGCTTACTATATCGGTGCTTGAGCGAAAATTAGTACCTAAAGTAAATTGCTGCTCAGGCTCTACCGACTCTTTTGCGCCAATATAGGTAAAAATATCTGCGCCCCTAAAGCCATAAATAGCCTGTTTTGGGTCGCCTATCATGGCAAGCGTCGTTTTTTCTTGGCCGTATATTTTGCTAAAAATTCCGTACTGAATCGGATCGGTATCTTGAAACTCATCAATCATGGCAACAGGAAATAGCTGCGCTATTTTTTGCGATAAAGCCTCGCCCTGCTCGGCATTTAAAGCACTGTGTAAATTAGTCAGTAAATCATCTGGGGTGATCACACTTTGCTCTTGCTTGCGTTTTACAATTGCCTGTTTAACCCACCGAGCTGCGGTTTGTACAACGGCAATTTTAAGGCCCTGATTAATTTTAGTATTAAGTGCGCTAAGCTCATCAAACAGGCTAAGCAGAGGGTGGCTAAATAATGGCTGATTTTTTTTATAATTACTGGCGTCACTTAAGTTTTCGCTGCTCCACACCTCAAACGAGTATTTATTGGTGCCAAATTCAAAAAATAACTCATCACCTAAACAAAATCCTTCAAGGGCCGTTAAACTGCCTTTTCGCCCAGGTGTTTTAGAGCCACTTAAACCCGAGCCCTTTATTGCAGCTATAAACTCTTGCTCCAGCACTGCTTTTTTAAAAGCGGGTACTTTAGCAATGTACTCATCGCGAGCTTTAAATACGTCATCTAAGTTTATTTGCGGCACTATGTTCGCATTGGCTTTATTTAGCACACTACTAACTTGGCTAAATAGCGATTCAGGGGCTGCAAACACCTCTAAAATAGCATCAGTGCGTTCTTTATTAAGTGGGTATACAAAGGCGCGCCAAAAATCCTTAATTGTGTCGAGCAGTATGTCGCGCTCATCTAAAATAAATTCAAGGTTAAAAGCAACGCCCGATTCAAACGCATGCTGCTTTAACATGCGTTGGCAAAAACCATGAATGGTAAATATAGCGGCTTCGTCCATAGATTTAGCGGCGGCATCGAGTAAATCAAAGGCGCGATGTTTATCATCTACTGCGGCTATTACGCCTTCTATTAATTCATCATTTGGGTTTTGGCCAAGTAATGCATCGCGCGCAGCAATAATACGGCTGCGTACGCGGTCTTTAATTTCTTGCGTTGCAGCATCGGTAAATGTCACCACCAATATTTGCTCAACGCTTAACGGGGTGTTTACCTCCCCCGGTATTTGCAAGCCTAATAAATAACGTAAATAAAGCCCGGTAATGGTGTAGGTTTTACCCGTACCCGCACTGGCTTCTATTAAACTTTGCCCTTTTAACGGCATTGTTAGTGGATTAAGCGCTTGCATGGTCACTCTCCTTTGCATGTGCATGTAATGGGGAGAGTAATTTTTCGCTCCACTTAATAAACTCTTCTTGGCAGTCATTGAGCGATTGCACCGTTAAACGAATATACGGGTTTTCGCCCTCGCCGCGCCCTATGTATTGTGGGTTAAACTTGCTAATGGCTTTACCAATATCGCCACCACTTTTAACGTATTCATAGCCACTTACCGGATAAAATGCCACAGGCTCTTTGCGCAAGGCTTGGTATAACGAAAACCAATCACTGAGTAAGGCATCGGCCTCATTTTTACTCAGTGGTGCAAAGCTAATTTGCTTATCAAGCCCCAGTAAAAGGGTTTCAACATTTTGCTCCATACTTTGTGCAACAAGATGATATATAAAGCCTTTAATTAAATCTTTGGCCTTTATACTGGCACTTCGGTAAAACACTTGTTTTTGAAGGTAAATATGATTAAGCCAGCCCTCAATGGTGGTGTTTTCTATTCGCAAAGACACCTCAAGCGGGTCGGTTTTGCCGCTTTTAATATGCTCTTTTACTTGCCCAGCTAGTGCATCTACTCGGTGCGCCATGCTCTCATACACTAAATTGCCCACATTGGCTTGTGGCAGCTCCCCCCGTTGCAATATTTGCTCTGTACTTAAAGGTTGCTCATTAATGTTGGCTTGCAGTATTTCGTCTAAATAAAAGTAGCGGCGCAGCGCATCTAAGCTAAAAGGCTCTTCATCTTTTGCTACTTCGTTAAATTCAGGTAGGCGTAAACCTAATGTTTGCTGGTAAAAGCTCTCTTGTGCGTTGCACACACTGCGAATAAATACATCAAGCTCTAATTGCGCGGGCGCGGTTACATCAATGGCTGTTAGCGGCTGCGCGTCTATACGCTCGCTTGGTAGCCAAATAGGATTAAAACTGTGATTACTCAGCTTAGCCTCAGCTTCAGTGTCTGCTGTGTAATACGCACGATTAAAAGGCTGTAAGTGCTGTTGATTAATCAAACACTCAGGCAGCGTTTTTTCGCTGTTATTTGCTAACGTAAAGCTACGGCCTATGTACTCTAAAAGCTCGCTTACTAAGGTCGAGGGCATACGCGGTTGATTATCAAAACACGAGCGGCCAATGTAACTTATGTATAAATTTTCGCGGGCACTCAGGAGGGCTTCTAAAAATAAGTAACGGTCATCTAATTTACGTGAACGGTCACCTTTTTGTTTTTTAGAATACGGCACTAAGTCAAACCCTATTGGCTGCACCGTACGTGGGTAATCGGCATCGTTTAAGCCAAGCATACACACCACTTTAAACGGCACGGCGCGCATAGGCATTAGTGTACAAAAGTTAACTTGCCCCACTAAAAAGCGCTGCCCTACGCCTTTTTCTTGAATGCCTTGTTTTATCAGGTAGCTTACAATTCGTTGCGATACATGTTTATCGTAATCGCCATTATCGTAGTGCTTTTTAAGCTCCTCTAAAACATTTTGCAGTACCAGTAAATCCCAGCTGTCTTCGCCTTCATTGTAATAAATAGCATTTATTAGCTCAGATAAAATATCCGCTTTATTACTAAGGGTATCATCAGGGGTTAGCTCATCTTTAAAGCGCTGCAGTACATCAATAAAATGCACCAATTTATTAAGGGTATCAAGCGCCATGCCCTCTACTTCATCGGCACTATAAATGCCGTTAAACGGGCATTGCTCATCGCGCTGGGCTATGCCTAGCAGTAAACGGTTTAAACCATGCTGCCAGGTATTTAAATCTATTGCGGGTAAATCAAAGCTACTTTTGTGCTCAGCATTTATACCCCATTTAACCCCTACACGCTCAAGCCAATATTGAATTTGTTCGTACTCGTGCGCCTCTAGCGCAAATTTTTCGGCAATTTGTGTTACTTGCAATAAATCAAGGATATCCGAAACACCAAAACGCGAAAACGGCAAATTGGCTAAGCTGGCAAACGAGCTCAGCACCGGTTTTTCTTGCTCTATGGCTAAATCGGCCAATGCATAAGGAATAAAGCGACTGGTGTTTTGCGCGCCGCCAAATACCGCTTCAATATACGGGCTGTACGTACCTACATCAGGCATCATTACAATAATGTCTTTAGGAGTGAGCGACGGGTTTTGATTAAACAAAGTAAGTAAATAGTCGTGCAGGCGCTCAACCTCTCTAAGCGGTGTGTGGCAATCGCTTAAAGTAATGCTGGTGTCGGTGTCGCTAATGGGCAGTTTACCCTCATCATTAATAAACCATTGCTTGTTATCGGTAAGCGACTCACCTTTAAATGCCAGTTGGTAAATCTCGCTTTGAATTTGGCCCAGCAAGCTATCGTCAAACGCATCTATAAAGCCATCAATCCAACGCGCATCAAGTTGTACGAGTTGCTCAAAATAATCGCGCCCTAGTTTTCCCCATGACGATAAAAGCGGATTACCTATAAAGTA
Organism: Pseudoalteromonas sp. UBA6610; assembly: GCF_002433295.1. Lineage (NCBI taxonomy): Bacteria > Pseudomonadati > Pseudomonadota > Gammaproteobacteria > Alteromonadales > Pseudoalteromonadaceae > Pseudoalteromonas > Pseudoalteromonas sp. UBA6610. The sequence goes on from NZ_DJHW01000094.1 coordinate 51,013, forward strand.
GTATTCTTCATCAGGGTTAGTTTGTTTTTTTTGCTGCGCTTCTAAAAGCGGCATTTTGGCGTATTTGGCATTTATTTTGGCTGCTGTTTTTTCATCAACCACATCGCCCCAATAATGCTCGCTAGGATTAAAAAAGAATAAAAACACCTCTGTTTTTTTGCTCAAGGCTTCAAACACCTCAAGCTGCGAGCTCGCAATCGCCGATATACCAAATAAACTAATGCGCTTAGGTAGTAAGCTATTATCCATATTCTCAAGGGCGGCGAGTAACTGCCCTTGCATATTGGCACGATGAAATTGGCTTTGCCCAAGCGCTTTACTGTGCGCCACCAGCTTTCGCCATAAATCGCTTTGCCACGGAGCAATGCTTACATCAACATCGTCAAGTTCGTCTTTGCCGCTATCCCAAGTGGCAATCCAATGCGGGCGGTACATTAAATATTGGTCGTACACATCGGCAATTTTTTCACACAGGGCAAAGGTTTTTTGCCCGTCTAGGTCGCCCTCTAAATAGGTTTTTAAGGGCAAATAAAGCGGTTCATCAATACAGCTGGGCAGTATTGCAAATAATTTCCAAGCAAGATTAGGCTTATTAAATGCCGACTCTTTAGGCACATTGGGGAGTAACTGCTGATACAACTGCCATATAAAGCTCGATGGCAGCGGAAAATCGACCTGCGCGGCTAACCCTAGGTTTTCGCTTAAACCAATTTTAAGCCACTGCGACATACCCGGCGACTGCACTAATACCACTTCTTTATCGAATAGGCTTTGCAGCGGGTTTACTTTTAATAGCTGATTAAACTGAGCTTGCAGCGCTTCCATACGGTTTGATTGAATAATATTGAGCATACAACTGGAGTCCTTACTTGAAGTAAAACCAGTTTAAGATATTTTCATTTATAGGGGTAGCGCAATCAGCAATTTGGCACTAATAAATCAGCGGGTTAGCAGGTAGTTTAAACGCACAGCGTTAATTTTAATCACTGTGCGTTTTATTTGTCAGGTCATTTTATTTATAAGGGCTAATGCTTGATAAGCTAAATGCGCTTTGCATAATCACTTTACCATCTATCCCTTTAAGCTTAAGTGAGATGGCTGGATCTGCTTGTTGCCAATCTATGCTTAAATCGCCGTAATTCACATTGTGGGTGTAATCACCTACACGGTGTTTATTTGGGCTTACGTCTTTCCACTTTTCAGTGAGGCCTGAGCTGGTCATTTCTATTAAAGGGTAATCAAGGTTTTGTTGATACTTTGATATTTCGCCCCAGTGCGTATCACCACTGATGATAATAACCCCATTCACTTGATGCTTTTTAATTAACGCAAATAAACGGTTACGATCCTCTGGGAAATTAGCCCACGACTCCCACCCTGTAAAATCGGGTAATAACTGCAAGCTTGAGGCAATTAGCTTTATAGCCGCAGGCTTTTTAAGCTCTTGCTCAAGCCATTGCCACTGCGCCTCACCTAGCATAGACGCGCCTTTCACTTCTGTTGGGCTATACGGGCCTTGGTTATTAAGCTTACGCTTAGTGTAATATTCAAGCTCGCTTACGTGGTTAAGCGCATCACGGTTCCAGCGTAAATCGGGCATAATAACGTGTACTGTTTGCTCATCCTCACCATACATATAGGACGTGTAAATGCCGTTCGTGCGGGTGCGCCTAGGTGAGCTTTTAGGCTCGCCCCAAAAATCGAGCATAATTTGGCGAGACTGCTCTTTATGTGGGTAGTCTTTACCAATATCGTTTTGACCAAAGTCGTGATCGTCCCACATCGCAATGATTGGCGTATTCGCTTTTAGCGTTTTAAAGCCTGGTTTTGCACCTAATTTTTGGTATTTATTGGCAAGTACCGTCATATCGTTGGTGTCGCCGTAAATATTGTCACCTAAAAATATAAATAAATCGCCCTGCTCTTTATTAATGGTGTCAAATATTGGGATGTCTTTATCTTGATGCCCACACGAGCCAAATAAAATTTTTGAAGGGGCTGCCATAGTATTTGCGCTAAACGCTAACCCTAATGCTAATGCGGCGTGTGTAATAGGTTTTACTAACTGCTTCATTTTAAAATCTCACTTATTGGCGGTGCCATGTTTGAATTTAGGTGTTTTGGGTTTATACCCAATGCGCTTAAAACAGTGGCTGCAACCTGCGCCTGTTTAAGCTCATTTTGTGTTGTAATTAAACCGTGCCCTTTTATTGTAGGGCCAATGGCAGCAAGCCAAATATGCTCAGAGCCGACAATGCCCTCAGGAAATTTATTACCCGCTAAATGCAGCTCAGCCAACGCACGTTTAGAGCTATGATGTTGCCAGTCACTTGCACTGCTTCCGCGGCCGTGGTCGGTGGTAACAATAAGCGTTGTATTGTTTTTATAGCCCGGTGTAGTTTGAATTGTGCTCCATAAGTCTTTTATAAACGCATCGCTTTGCCTTGCAGATTTTAAATACTGGTCGTAATGGCCATCGTGCGCAAAGTCGTCGGTTTCACCTAAGCTAATAACTAACAAGCGCGGCATTTTTGCCTGCATATACGCTTTGGCAAATCGGTAAGTAAAACTGTCCAAGCGTACGTTTTCCCATGGGCTTGGAATTTCATTTTGAAACGCGTTTAAAAGCTTAGCATCAGCAAATAAATCGTTTTCTATGGGCATAAAACCCGCATTCACATACACGTTACTACGCTGTGTATTCACAATGTAAGGAAATACATCCCAACTCCCAAACAAAGCGGTTTTACCTTTAAAGTCTGCACGCTCATCTAGGCGCTCTAAAATGGTTTTATTCGCGTTTAATACTTTATTGTTACTATTAATTTTTTCATCTACTTCGCCGGTGAGAATTTCGTTATACCCAGGGTATGAAAAATACCAAGGGTTGTTCACCGACATATTAGAGCCTTTTGCTCTATCACCTACAATTACGCCCTTTTTAGCCACATGCTGAGTTAAAAATGGCATGAGTAATTGCTGGCGCTCATTGGCGGTAGGCGCCCCAAATTGCTTATTTAATTGCGTTGGGTTTTTAACAAAATCGGCATTATTAATGAGGTTTTTATCTGCCCCGCTAAACACCTCTTGCCAGCGCACACCATCAAGGGTCACTAGCACTACATTTTGCGCTGCGCTTGCGGTATTGCTGATTAATACAATGACGCTAAATACCGTGGCTTTTATAATTGAGTTCATAATTACTGTGTACCTAATTACTCTGTGTCCCGTCCTGAAATAGGTTGA
>NZ_DJHW01000043.1:0-4236 GCF_002433295.1 Pseudoalteromonas sp. UBA6610
GGCAGCTATGACTGTACATCTTGACGTAGTAAGCGCAGAGCAGAGCTTGTTCTCTGGTCTAGTTGAATCGATTCAAGTATCTGGTAGTGAAGGTGAGCTTGGTGTTAATGCCGGTCACGCCCCACTACTAACTGCCCTTAAACCTGGTATGGTACGTTTAGTTAAGCAACATGGTGAAGAAGAACTCATCTACATTGCTGGCGGTACACTAGAAGTTCAACCGAACATAGTAACCGTACTTGCTGATACAGCTGTTCGTGGTGAAGACCTAGACGAGCAAGCCGCAGAGCAAGCTAAGCGTGACGCAGAAAGCCAAATGGCTAATGCATCAGCAGCTGAATTTGATTATCAAAAAGCAGCTATGCAACTAGCAGAAGCTATTGCACAACTTCGCGTAATTCAGCAATTACGTAAAAAGTAAGCCTATCCGGTTTTTAAAAGCCCACGTTATGTGGGCTTTTTTGTGCCTGTAATTTGGCTTTACACTTATATCGGTTAGCAAAGCTGGTTACAATAAGTGTAATTATTATGAATAGTTTGTTTATCATAGATTCAGTCATTATTTTTTATAATACGGCTGAGTATGTATACATGGAGTGACATGCGTAATCTAGTTAAGCTACTTTCATTAACTTCTCACTAAAACAACGGAAAAAGGAAATTGTTTTAATGGCTCTAACAACAGTAATTCTTGCTGCGGGTAAAGGTACTCGTATGCGCTCTGCTCTACCTAAAGTTCTGCACAACGTTGCAGGTAAACCAATGGTGCAGCATGTTATAGATAACGCAAAGGCACTTGGTGCAACCACCACTAATTTAGTTTACGGGCATGGCGGCGAACTATTACAACAACAACTTGCCGATAACGACGTAAACTGGGTACTGCAAGCAGAACAACTTGGTACTGGCCACGCAGTAGCACAAGCAAGCCCTCATATTAATGATGACGACACTGTACTTGTTTTATACGGTGATGTACCTCTTACAAAGCAATCAACACTTGAGCGCTTGCTAGCTGCAACCCCTGAAAATGGTTTAGCGGTATTAACAGTTAATTTGGTTAACCCAAATGGCTATGGCCGTATGCTACGAGAAGATGGCAAGCTTGTAGGTATTATTGAGCAAAAAGATGCAAGCGCTGAGCAGCTACTTATCAGCGAAGTAAACACCGGCATTATGGCGGTTAACGGCAAGCTTTTAAAAACATGGTTAGGCAATCTATCTAACAATAATGCGCAAGGCGAATACTACCTTACAGATATTGTTGCTATGGCGCACAGTGAAGGTGTAGAAATCACGTCAGCACAGCCCGATCATGCAATGGAAGTTGAAGGCGCAAACAACCGCGTACAACTTGCAGGCCTAGAGCGTGCTTATCAAGCATGGCAAGCAGAAGAGCTAATGTTAAATGGCGCCACCCTAGCCGACCCTGCTCGTATTGATGTACGTGGCAATGTTAAAACAGGCGAAGACGTATTAATTGATATAAACGTTATTTTTGAAGGTAATGTAACCCTAGGCAATAACGTACAAATTGACCCTAACTGCGTACTTAAAAACTGTACCATAGGCGATAACGTTGTAATAAAAGCGAATACCCTAATTGAAGATGCAAGCGTAGCGGCTAAATGTACGCTAGGCCCATATGCTCGCCTGCGCCCTGGTGCGGTTATGGAAGAAGACTCGCACATTGGTAATTTTGTAGAGATGAAAAAAACCCGCTTAGGTAAAGGCTCTAAAGCTAATCACTTAAGTTACTTAGGCGATGCTGAAATTGGCGAAAAAGTGAATATAGGCGCAGGTACTATTACCTGTAACTACGATGGAGTTAATAAAGCAAAAACCATTATTGGTGATAACGCCTTTATTGGTTCTAACTCATCGCTTGTTGCCCCAGTAAACATTGGTGCAACAGCAACTGTAGGTGCAGGCTCTGTGATCACCAGTACCGTTGAAGATGAGCAGCTTGCAATAGCACGTTCTAAACAGCGTAATTTAACAGGCTGGAAACGGCCAGTTAAAAAATAAAAAGTTAATACCTATTTGAAGCGAGTTTAACACTCGCTTTTTTATTGCCGAAATCTAATGAAAATAAAAGTGCCATAGCTTTGTCATACCTGTGTGTTGTTATTTTGTTCAATACCACACTAAGGAAAATAACAATGTTAAAAAGGTCACTTATAGCACTTTCACTCATATCAATATTAACGGGTTGCTCACTAGATGGAGATGACGGCCAAGACGGCACGCAAGGTATCCAAGGGGAGCAAGGCACAGCGGGTCTAAATGGTACTAACGGCACTAATGCAAACTCTGCGTTAAATATAAGTTTAGTAGGCCGCGCTGTACTTAATGCCCAAAGCCCCGAAGGTGCAGCCGAAATAGTCGCTTATCAAGCATCTAAAAAGTGGATTTACGCCATTAACAGCTCTGGTGATGAAGCCATTGTTAATATTATACCCGCCGACACCTTTGATATGGCTGCCCTTGTTAAAGATAACGAAGGGATAGTGAGTGCAACTAACCTAACATCAACCATTACCCTTACCTTAAACGACAACACCCCAGGCGATGCAAACAGCATAGCAATAGATGAAAACAACCAAATGCTAGCTGTGGCTATGGCTGCTAAAAATGTGGGCGAAGCGGGTCAAATTGCATTTTACGACATAAGCGGCGATGCACCCGCCTTCATAAAAAATGTACCAGCAGGCTTTTTACCAGACATGGTGACTTTTAACCACGACGGTACAAAAGTAGTTGTAGCCAATGAAGGTGAACCTAATGGCGATTACAGTATCGACCCAGAAGGCTCTGTAAGCATAATTAATATAGTAGAAGGTGTAGTAGCTGATACGGCAACTAATATTGACTTTACTACTTACAATAGTCAGCAAGCTGAACTTGAGTCTGATGGATTTGTGTTTGCTAACCCTACAGGGCGCACTATTAAAGGAAATGTAATAAATACGACAGTAGCTATGGATTTAGAGCCTGAGTACGTCAGCATTTCTAAAGATAACAAATATGCCTACGTATCAATTCAAGAAAATAACGGTCTCGCTATTATTAACCTAGAAGATAATAGCGTAGAGCTAAAAGCGCTAGGCTTTAAAGACTGGTCAGATTTACAAATAGATACCTCAGATAAAGACGGCGGTGTTAATTTTAAATCGTACCCAGGGCTTTATGGTATGTATCAGCCAGATACAATTTCAAGCTTTAGCTGGAAAGGCGCAAATTTTATAGTATCGGCAAATGAAGGTGATGCACGCGAGTACTTCTTTGATGTAACAGATGGAGCAGACTGCGCAGCAAAGGGCGGCCTTGATTACGATGAAGATGATGGCTGTCTTGCCTATATAGATGAAAGCCGTGTTGAAAATTTAACGCTTGCAGCTAATTTTGACTACTTAAATAACGACGATGACGATATAGGCCGCTTGAAGGTAAGCACTGTAAAAGGTGATACGAATGACGACGGTCAATACGAATCGCTTTATGCCTATGGTGCACGCTCATTTACTATTTGGGACAGTAATGGGCTGGTGGTATTTGACTCAGGCGATGACATAGGCCGTATTACCGCATCGGTTCATGGTGAAGCCTTTAATAACAATGAAGATGAAAACGAAGGTGACACACGCTCAGATGATAAAGGCGCAGAACCCGAAGCGCTAACAATAGGTACGATAGACGAACGCACTTTTGCCTTTATAGGTCTCGAGCGGATGGGCGGGATTATGGTTTACGATATTACCAATCCTTACGATGTGCAATTTGAAGATTACTTTTATAACCGTGGTGTAATAGAAGGGGCAGATATAACCGGCGACCTTGCACCCGAAGGCATGGTGTTTGTATCTGCCGAACAAAGTGCGACAGGCGAGCCACTGCTTATAATCGGTAATGAGATCTCAGGTTCTATAGCTGTATGGCAAATTGCAGCAAATTAAAACCAACAAAGCAGTACAGCGATTACTAAATGTACTGCTTTTTCTAACGCGCAAATATTAGCTGTAAAATAGCGACTTAACATGCGCGTTTTTTAATCTAAAATCAGCCCGCAGGCCTTTATTTGTATGCGTTTTATACTAAATTCATTTATTTGTCAAAAAGCTGAAATAAAACATTGACCCCCGCTCGAATCTCCCTATAATGCGACCCCACTGAGACGGGAAACGCTGAAGCATAGCAAGGCACAACGGCTCAGAGAGTTAAGTAAAACTTCGGTTT
>NZ_DJHW01000033.1:0-6083 GCF_002433295.1 Pseudoalteromonas sp. UBA6610
ACTAGGTTCTAACGGTTTAACCGAGGGCGTAGTAGTCGAAATTCAAAGTGCATTAGAAATTCACGAATTGATTAAAGTAAAAGTACCTACTGACGATCGTGAAACAAAAGCACTTATTTTTGATGCAATCGTTCGTGAAACCGGCGCTACTAAGCTACAAACAATAGGTCACACTGTTGTATTGTATCGTCAAAGTGCAGAAAAAAAGATTCAATTACCACGCGCATAAGTTAATTGTGCAGTGAGTCTTTTTATAAAAAAACCAGCATTAAGCTGGTTTTTTTATTATATGCGCTTATTTATGCTTTTTACCTTTAAGCAATAAATTTAAAGCACGGCGCTTTTTAAGCAATTTTAGGCCTGTTTTATTTAGTGCGTTTGTATTTTAATAAACGGTCTAAAAATTCAGTAGTTAATTCGTTTATCACGCCTGTTTCCGCGTTAACAATCAAGCTAAAACCCACATTTAAATGCGGTATAACCACCAAATCACTGCGATAGCCTTGCACCCAGCCACTATGATAATAAAGCGTTTCATCGTTATAGTTATAAACACGCCAGCCTAATCCATAATAAGCTTGTTCTAATTCCTTTTTCCATACTCGTCTATAACGCTCTTTTTTTGTAAGTGTATAAGGACGTGTTTGTGTAGCAAGTGCATCTAAAGAAAGTACATCTAGGTTTTGCCCTAATTGCGCATTTAACCATTTTGCCATATCGGTGGCACTTGCATTTACGCCCGCAGCCGGACCAACTTTATAATAGTTTTTTTTCAGCTTGGCTGTGTACCAACGCTTTTTGCCTCTAACGTGCGGCAGCGCATAATTTTTATCCTGCACCATTGCATCGTAGCCTAAGCTGGTATCGCTCATTTTTAATGGTGTAAAAATCCCCTCTTGCAGCCACTGGTCATATTTTTTATTGGTACTGCTGTAAATTACATCATCAATTAAACTAAACATCACATTTTGATAGCCGTAGCATTGGCCTGGTTCGCAAATGGGCTTTACTGTTAATAGCTTTTCGACAATATCGGGGTAATTCATTCTTGATTCGATTAAATTGTCATACGCATTAGGAACCAACCCGCTGGAGTGGCTTAATAAGTGAAACACTTTTAAATTATCTTTATAAACCGTGCCTTTAAAGGCAGGTATATACTCACTTACCGGTTTAAATAAATCTATTAACCCTTCACTTGCAAGCTTTGCAGTTAACGACCCTGCAAATGTTTTTGACACAGAAGCCAACCTAAAGCGGGTGTGGCGGTTAACCTGTGTGCCACTTCTTGCCTTAGTGCGGCCCATGGTGTGGATATAATCAGCGTTACCAATACTCACTATCGAAAGCGCAGCGCCAGGAATACCTTTACTGTTGAGTTTTTTTTCTGCGTAGCGTCCATACTGTTTTACGAATCCATCCCAGCTTGAGTCTGCTTTAGCTATTGCCTGAAGCGGTAAAGATAGACAAATAGCGACCCAAACATACATAAAATTAGTGAGATACTTCATTCGTTACAAATTTATTCTTTTTTAACTACATCTATGTGCATAATATCATGAAGTTTTGATAGGACTAACGTACAATGTTGCGATTATTGGCTTTTTAAGTGGATGTTAAGTATTTATGCGTTTTATAGTTGTATCACTTTTTATATTATTATCAGCAGGTTGTGCAATTACCAAACAGCCGGCCGAGCCTTTGGCTTTACCGTTAAAGCCAACATTAAAGAGCGAAACTTACCAGCTTGAGTATAAAACAGAGCACGCATCGCCAAAAGTTAAGTCTGTACAGTTACCGGCGCACAAAGTAACACGCGGCCAAACAGTGCGTATTACAACCGATAAAGCAAGCGTAACAGACACGCTATTAAAGCAAATAACACAAGCCTTGAACGATAAAGGCTTAGAAGTGACTGATAGCAAAAACAGTGACTACACGTTAGCTATCCATCAGTTAGATTTAGCATTTACTGACGATACAAAATATGCGTTAACTCAACCTGAAAACCCGTACCCTTTATTTGCCAAAGTAGCGCAGCAATACCCTACTCAACAATGCGCCACCATACTAGCGCAAGTGAGCATGCGCATTACGCACCGCGCCTCTGGCGATGTGGTATGGTTTGCAAAATCATCAATAGACAGCGCAAGCTTCCACCGTGAGCCTTTATTGTTTAGCTTCGCCCAAGAGCAAAAAATTACTAATGAATTAGAAGTGGCAACATTTGTACATCAACAAAATACCGAGCAAGCCCGTATAGCGCGCGCAGGTAAGGAAGTAACTGTACCGCCCTTTAAAACCATTACTAAATTAAGCAGCTTAACTAAACTACAAGGCCCATGTACGCGTACAGAGGTGAGTGCCTTAACGCCTATGATGCAATATTACTTAAGCAGTATTTTAATTGATAAAATAAAAGTGCAATAACGTAAAAAACTACATTTTTTTACAGATTCAAGGATTCACTTACCAATATAATACGCTTAATAACAAATAATAATTAGGTCCCCAGGGATGAAAAACGCTTTCTTACAGCATGCTTTTATTAATAGCGTATTGCTTTGCGCCATTTTTTTGAGCTTTCAAAGCCAGGCAAGCAATCGATACTATGCTGATAACACGCTAGAGCCCACCCAAGGTTTTGCGTGGGATTGGAGCGCTGGGGCTGGTTATTATGTAGAAGACTCTTACCTAATTGGCCTTGATTCCTACGACGATGGCATTGAACTCGATTTAAGCCTGGCTATTTCCTACGAAAACTTTTATCTCGACTTTGATCATAACCAGTTAAGCGGCGGCTTAGTTGTGGGTTACAGCCTTATAGATAAATTTGATTGGGGCTTGGATATATTAGGCACCAATACTCAAGCTGGCTTTGATGACAAAGGTTTAGGTTTTTACAACCACGGTGTAATAGAAGAGCTTGCGGGTATAAAATCGCGTAATTACGATTTTGATGCTGGGCTAAGATTAACGCGCCGCTTTGAAAACTCGCAAATTTCGTTTGAGTTTTTACATGATATTACAGGTACACATAATGGCTGGGTGTTTAACACCTTTTTTAGCCATATTTTGCCATGGCGTAATTGGGAGTTTAGATCTGGGGTGGGTATTAGCGCTTATTCGGGCAGTTTTACTAACTATTACTTTGGTATAGATGCAGACGAAGCCACCGCTAATCGCCCTATTTACACCCCTAATGGCAGTACCAGTATTATGTTTGAGTTCCATGCTGAGTACCCTATTTCTCAAGATTGGGTATTTTTGTCTGGCTGGTTAACAACGTGGTTTTCAAAAGAAATAGACGACAGCCCCATTATTTCTCAAGGGTATCAACATAAAGCCAAGGTAGGCCTACGTTATGTATTTTAGATGGATCTGTTTATTATTGATCTTCCCTGCTATTTCATCTGCTAAAACAACAGATAAAACAGCCCCATTAATTGCGCTGCCCGACACCTGTGTTGCACTACGTGAAGGCCGCAATTGCTACGCTGATGTAACGCTTAGCTGGCAGCAACCAACTATTGGTAATTACTGCCTAAGAGACGCAACATCAAAATATATAATGCAATGCTGGTTAAAGCAGCAACAAGGCGTATTTGAATATACCTTCGACTCCCAGCAAAGTATTTCTTTTGAACTGTTTGATAGTAATACAGCCCAAGTTATTGCCACAACAGAGGTTAAACTGCAGTGGGTTTATCAAAATAGACAAAAAAAACGCCGCTGGCGCTTGTTCTAATTAGAGGTGTGGCCTTTCGTGATTGATTTTACAGCAATGTGTTTGGTAATTAAGTAAGTCAGCGCTTATAAAGTGTGGTCGTTCACCTAAATAGGCACTAACGCAGCACAAATCCCAAACTTATGCAGCCCTTAGGGTTATTTAAGGGCGAGTTTCAATCCACACACGGCAACCCTCTAACACTAAGGAAGCTTTATGGATAATTACGGCACTATTTTATTAGTTGAAGATGACACCTCTTTAGCCCAATGGGTTGCAGAGTACTTAACCGAGCAAGGCTATACCACCCATGTTTGCCACCGCGGCGATGAAGTAATAAGCCAGGTAAAAAACTTAAACCCTAACATTGTGCTGCTCGACATTATGCTGCCAGGCCAAGACGGTATAAGTGTGTGCAGAGAGCTACGTAGCTTTTACACCGCGCCCATTATTATGCTAACCGCCCGCGATGATGAAATGGATGAAGTAATTGGTTTAGAAGTAGGTGCGAGTGATTACATCATGAAACCAGTGCGCCCTCGCGCATTACTGGCCCGTATAAAAGCAGCACTGCGCCTTACCAGCGAACCGACTAAAGTAACCACTAACGAGAGTGTGATTACTGTAGGCGCACTCAGTATTGATACTCAATCACGCAGTGTAACGCTTAATAATCAAGATATGGCTATTTCTAGTGCTGAGTACCTCCTACTGCACTATTTAGCCAGTAATGCAGGCCAAGTAGTCTCGCGTGATGCTGTGTTTAAAGCAACCAAAGGCCGTGAATACGATGGGCTTGATAGAAGTGTTGATGTACTAATATCTGCGCTGCGCAAAAAGTTTCATGATGACCCGCAAAACCCAGAAAAAATTAAAACTATTTGGGGGCGTGGTTATTTACTTGTTGCCACTGCGTGGGAATAGTAACCGTGGCGGTTTAAATGAAAAAATTTTACATTTCACTACTCGGTAGTGCGCTGCTTTCTATTGTTGTATTGGGCTGGCTAATCGATGCATTTAGCCAACAAACTCAAACACCGCATGATGAATTTAGCCTTCAAAGCCAAATGATCAACGGCTTTAGTAAACATTTGAGTAGTGTAGCGACCTCAGAGCGCGCAGCTTATGTAAAGCAATTGGCAAACGACTTTAATGTAAAGCTTGATTACAAAAATAATGAATCCCTAGCCCTGCCGCCGTCATTAATACTACAAATGCATACCCAAAGCGGCCTTATTTTAGAAGACCAGCAAGGTTTTTATATGCTCTACAGTAGCGAAGTATTGTCGCCTTATCATCTTTCCATGCGCCTAGATAAAGGCTTTGAAACAGATCAGCGCAACGATATTATTTTAACTTTGTTGTTTTATGCTGGGCTCTGCATTTTTATGGGCTTTATTATTGCCCCACTTGCTAAACGCTTAACAGTATTAAACGATGCGGCTAAAAAATTTGCCGCAGGTGATGTACAAGCGAGAATAAAGGTCTCTCACTTTACCTACATAAGAGATGTTGAGCTTACATTTAACCGCATGGCTAGCCAGATAGAAAAGCTCGTGGCGGAGAACAAATTAATGGCATCGAGCTTATCGCACGATATTAGAACCCCTATCGCATGTTTACGCTTTGGCTTAGATGCTGCGCTCGACAGCGCAGATATGCCTAAAGTTAAACAATACCTTGTGCGTATGGAAAACGATCTCGATCATATGGAATCGATGCTTAAAAGCTATTTAGCCTTTGCAACCCTTGAGCAAAATGCCAACCAGCTCACCTACTCGCAAACTAATTTATCGCACTATCTTGAAGACTTACTTACTCAGCTTTCGCCTAAAATTGAAACCAGCCAACTTAAAATACAACTAAACAGTAGTGACGATATGGTTTTTGCTGACTTACATTGGCTTGCTCGGGCTATTAGTAATTTAATTGGCAATGCCTGCGACTTTGCAAAAGACACTATTTACGTCAGTGCAAAGCGCGATGAGCATTATTTATATATTACGGTTGAAGATGATGGCCCAGGCATCGCACCAGAGAACTTTAATAACGTTTTTAGCCCGTTTTTTAGAGAAGAAAGCCACCGTAACCGTGCTGATAAAAGTTATGGCTTAGGGTTAGCCATTGTTGCAAAAGTGGCAGATTGGCATCACGGCAGTGTAAGCGTTAGTAAAAGTGCGCGGCTTCAAGGGGCGTGTTTTACCCTTAAAATTGGCCAGCATCACGATTCGTAAAATATTATTTACACAACTGTAATTAGGGCCTGTTGGCCTTTTAGGGTTATAATTTGTTCTATCTAGGGGCTGTTTAATCGCGGCGCGAGGTTTGTAACCTAGTGGGCTAAGTAAAAACCGAG